>NZ_QGNK01000010.1:0-198018 GCF_003336925.1 Rhodococcus sp. Eu-32
TGTCGCTCAATGGTGTTCGGCGAGCGAAGGGCATCAGAACCACCATTCGTTCCGCGGACGGTGTCCGGGCGGGAGATCTACTGAACCGGCAGTTCCGGGCGGACGAACCCAACCGGGTATGGGTTACTGACTTCACATACGTCAGAACATGGGCCGGATGGGTGTACGTGGTGTTCATCATCGACGTGTTCTCCCGCAAGATCGTGGCCTGGCATGCATCGATGTCCAAAACCGTGGATCTGGTGACGATCCCGCTGAGGATGGCACTGTGGCAACGCAACCGCGACGGCAATCCGGTGAAAGCTGCTGAGCTGATACATCATTCGGACGCAGGCAGTCAGTACACATCGGTGACGCTGACCGAGAAATTGGCGCTCGAGCAGATCGCTGCATCGATCGGGTCGGTCGGGGACGCGTACGACAACGCCCTCATCGAATCAGCGAACGGGTTGTACAAGACCGAGTGCATCCGCACCACGATCTTCCACTCCGGGCCGTATCGGACGATTTCGGACATCGAATTCGCGACCGCCGGATGGGTCGATTGGTACAACGCTCGACGTCTCCACTCGAGCATCGGGCATATGCCCCCGATCGAGTACGAAACTCTCTACTACGCTGGCTTCGGAACCGAGGATGAGCCCCAACTGGAGGCGGCACAGAACCTGGGGTGATTCACGCTCACAGAGCTGCCTTTGGCATTGGTGAGGTAGGCGGTTCCGCTCGAGTCGGTGGTCAGGACTGGGTTGGCTCTCACTTGCTCGGTGGTCTCGACGGCACTGGTCGCGGTATCGATCACGGTCACTCCGACCTTCACTCGAACAGCGTCAGCATTGTTTCGAAGTTGCGCAAACTGTCGAGATAGTCGTGTCCCGACGGGGGCACCAGCACCGCGGTGTCGACCCCTGCTTCATGCAACTCACGAATGCGCTGCGCCACGGTTTCGGGCGTTCCCGCCAATGCGAGACGGTCGACCCATTCCGCGGGCATGCGCTCTGCGAATTCGTCGGCTGTGTCGCAACGAGACCGCAAGTCGTAGAGTTCTTCCGAGAAGTCAAGGGGTTGGATGTGGGCACGCCATTCGGGCTCGGCCACTACGCGTAACGCTGGCCGAACCACCTCACGCGCCGAGTCGGCAGACTCGTTCACGGCTGCCACGTTGTAAGCGACTATTCGATGCTCGGCGCCGCCGCGTATGGATTGCCGAGCGGCGACGACGTACGCAGGTGTCGATGGCTCGGCAAGGATTGTGCCGTCTGCTACTCGGCCCGATTCCCCGAGAGACTTGGGTCCGCGAACGCCTGCCATGATCGGCGGCACCGAGCGAGGAGGAAACTCGAGCGCGATGTCATCGAGGTGCACGTAACGGCCGGCTGATTCGATGGTCTTGCCTGAGAGCAGTTGTCGAACTGCGGTGATGTTCTCGGACAGCAATGTTAGGGGGCTTTCGGGCCACACTCCTGCTTGCTTCATCCAGGTAGGCATTCCGTGGCCGATGCCCAGGATCAGTCTGTCGCCGTACAACTCCGTCAGGAAGGACACTTCGAGCGCCGTCGCGACCGGGTTCCGCAAGGCGGCAGGAAGGATGCCGATACCGACAGTGATCCGACTGGTCGAGGCCAGTACGGCTGTCGCCTGCGCGATCCCGCCGCGAAAGAAGCAATCCTCGGCGAGCCACAGCTCGTCGAAACCCAGACGTTCCGACGTGTGCGCGAATGTCAGAAAGTCCTCGATCGCAATATCTCTGGGTAGCAGCACGCCCAGCTTGTTCGCGTTGTGCACAGGTCACTCCCGTCGCGGCACTCGGACCGACCCCGACCGTGCCGAGCATTTCGAGGGCGGTGGCGTCAGTATGCCCGTGGAACGACGATTTCGTTCGTGATATCGGCGTCCGAACATCACTCGGAAGCGACTTTCGCGGACCCGGCGCTCAGGGCAGACCACGCTGATACGAGGTCGTCCAGCCGAGCGATCGGCCTTCTTCTACGACGTCACCGCGCATCGCTGTCGTCGTACGTGACGGTGATTTCTTGAAATCCCTTGTTGCGCTGGGCTTCTGCCTGTCCGGTGTAGGAGTTCTTGTCTCCCTCGGTGAGGTCGACGTTGTCCGTGAAGGGCGTCAGCAGAGCCCGGGGGTGCAGGTTGTCCACCCGCACCGCGTTGATCTCGATGCATACGACGATGAGTACCGACGCGACGTACAGAAAACCCAACAGACCCAGGACGATTGCGAAGACACCGTTGCTGGTGCTGACATTCCCGACTACGTAACGGATGTAGATTCCGCCGAAGGACTGGAGTGCCTGCCAGATCACCGCTGCCGCGATCGCTCCTGGAAGAACGTCTCGCACCGAGAGCGTTCGAGCAGTGCCGATACGAAAGGCCGCGGCGAACACTGCGCTGTTCAGCGCGATTGCTCCGACGAGGGCGAGCGTACCGCCGGCGACACCGAACATACCCGACGACGCCACTGCGTTGAGGACCGTCAGTCCGACGATCGCGGAGCCGACCGTGGTCAGCAGCAACAAGCCCCTGAGCCGCGCCCGTAGCGGATCCGGTTGAATGTTCCGTGGGACGGACCACGCCGTATTGAGTGCGTGTTGCGCTGCCAGGGAGACACCGAGTCCGCCGTACAGGGAACCGACCACGCCGATGACGATTGCTGTGACACCTCCGCTGAGCCGATCCGGCTGACCCAGCTGATCGCCGATCACCGGGATCTGACTCATCGCCGAATCGAGAATGCGCTCCTGCAGTTCGGGATTGCCCGACAACACGATGCCCAGCAACGTCGTGAACAGCAGCAGAAGAGGAAACAGCGACAGGAACGCGTAGTACGCGATCAGCGCAGACAGGTAACCGCCGCGGTCGTCGAGAAACTTGTAGACGACCGCGAGCGGAAATCCTGCCGCGGGATGCCTCCGTTGGAATGCATCGATGCGTGAGACCATCAGCGGCCGAAAATCGGCTTCGAGCCCGTGCTCCGCGCGATTGCCCGGGCAGCGCGCTTGGATTCGCGCACCAAGTGCGGTGAGCGTCGACGACGGTTACGGCTGATCAGAACCGCTGCAAGCACGGCGCCGACAACCGCTGCGACCACAGCCAGTGTCCGGGGCGAGGTGGCCGTGTCGACGACGGCATCGACGTCGACTTCGCGAGCCTTCGCGGATGCCCGGTCCACCAAATCCGCAGCGGTGTCGGCCGCGTCGGAAGCGGTGGCTGCTGCGCTGTCCGCGATCGACGATGCCGCCTTGGTCGCCGAGTCAGCTACGCCGGAGGCAGCATCGGACACGGTATCGGCTGCTTGATGGGCGTTGGCTTTCGCCTTCTCCGCAGCCCCGCGTCCGCGCATCTCGTCGTCACCTGTTGCAGAACCGATGTGTTCCTTCGCCTCACCGGCGATCTCCTCGGCCTTGTGCTGCGCCTTGTCGATGAAGTCGGGCATCCTTTTCCTCCACTCGTGATTACGGTCCCGCGGAATCGAAGTTCGACACCGCGGACGGGGCGGCGCCGAATTACCGGCAGCCGTTCGTAGGGAATTGGTCGTAGACACTCACGCAAAGCGCGCGCCCGGGCTCCAACTTGTGACGCACGACACTCCAGTGGACTCGTGACGTCCCGTGCCAGAATGAGTTGTCCATCAGGGATCGATATCTGCCCGGATGTTCGAGTCCGAGTGATGGCTACGCTCGCAGCCTGGGGACAGAGAACGAGGACGACCGAAACGATGACCGCGATGCAGAGCCTCGCTGCTGGACGACGGCATTCCGTCGGAGTATCGGCTGACGGTGCAGCTGTGGCCGCGGGAAGCCCAGACTCGCCCGAGACCCAGGTCGCCGCCTGGTCCGAACTGACGATGGTTGCAGCCGGAAACGTTCATGCAGCCCCCAACACCGGTCGATCACACACGGTCGGACTGCGCGCAGACGGCACCGTCGTCGCGGTCGGCTGGAACGGCGACGGCCAGTGCGACGTGAGCCACTGGACGAACGTGGTCGAGATTGCCGCTGGTTGGCGACGGACGGTCGCCCTCTTCACCGACGGGACCGTCCGTGCGGTCGGAAGGCGAGCCGAGGGAGCGTGTGACGTCGAGGATTGGCGGGAAATAGTCGACGTCACCGCCGGTGATTGGCACACCGTCGGCGTTCATGCCGATGGCACTGTTTCAGCCGCAGGTAACAACCACCGAGGGCAATGCGCCGTCGAGAACTGGCGAGACGTGAACACGGTATCGGCAGGATATCTGCACACTGTTGCAACCACCGGTGACGGCCGAGTCCTTTACTGCGGCAATCGGAATGCTGGGGCCGATCACTGCCGCACATGGCAGAACATCACCGCTGTCGCCGCAGGTAGTCATCACACGGTCGGTATCGTGTCGGGCGGTTTAGTTCGTGCGGCGGGTGTGAACACTCGGGGCCAGTGCGACGTCGACACATGGCGCGACGTCGTAGCCATCGCTGCCGGCGCCGAACACACCCTCGGGTTGCGCGCCGACGGCTCGGTCCTGGCGACCGGCAACAACGACGATCATCAGTGCGAGTTGTGACAGTTGTTCGACACATAGCTGCACGCGATATCGAAATGACGCGTCTCGCAACGACTTCAGTTGAATCAGCCCGCGAGCACCTGTGGTGACAGTGTCTTCAGCATGCCGTTCGCCCATCGCATCTGCCGCAGAGTGTCGGGGTGAGAGCGCTGGCACAGGTCGATCAGGTCGGTATCGCCGACCGCTTGCGCTCCTTGCGCGAGCAGCTCCCAATCGAGGGACACCCCGGCGGCAGCACGGTGCAGATGCCTGAGATCCATCAGCAGCACCAGGGCCGGTTCGGGTCGTCGGCCGAGCAGGGTGCTGATCTGTTCTTGCACAGCGGTACCGATTGCCGCAGTGCGAGGTTCGACGTCGAGGTCGAGTTCGTAGTGCCGTCCATGTTCGGCCAGGGCTGCGAGATGGTCGATCGACCACCCGCGGATGTCGAGGGCGACGTGATGGACTTCCGGTTCGACGCGGTGGCGGGCGGCGATGGTCGACAGAATCCGTGTCAGTTTGGCCTCGGAGCGATGGAGTTCTCGCAGCGCCAACGCAATCTTCATGACCTGGCCTCGTTTCTCGACTTCTCGAACGGCGGCCGAGTCGCCGTCGTGTCGTCGGAGGACCCCGCTACGCGGTCGATGTCCGCTGCGGAGGTCTTGAAGATCGGTTGTTTCGACGCAGGATCCCAGTCGGTGATGGTCATTTCGTTCGCGGCTCTCTCGTGTCTTCCGCCGTCGTGCGAGTCCCAGTAGCCGTAGTGGAACGGCACGAACAGAACTCCGGGCCGAATATCGGTGATTCGGACACGAGCGTCGATGTGCCCACGAGGGGAGCGCACCCTCGCCAGATCGCCCTCGGAGATCTGATGCTCGTGCGCGTCCCCCGCGGACATTTCCACCCACACCTGTGGTGCGGCGGCTTGCAGCTCCGGAGCGCGCGCCGTTTTGGTTCGAGTGTGGAAGTGGTACAGGGTGCGTCCGGTGATCAACGCGAACGGATACTCGGCACTCGGTCGTTCGTGCGGCGGAAGATACTCCGCGGCTTTGAAAATCGCTCTTCCGTCCGGGTTCATCGCGCGATACTCGGTCGGTTCGACGGGTGTGCCGGTGACGAGGTCCTTGCCGTAGCTCTCACAGTAGTCAGGGGAGGCGAAGAACTGACCGTTCTCGTACAGCCTCTCGGTGCCGTTCGGCCGATCCGCAGTGCAGGGCCACTGAATTCCGCTGCCGCCGCGCAACTGTGCGTATGTGAGCCCGGTGTAGTCGCACGGGCGTCCCGCACTGGCTTTCTTCCACGCTTCGAACGCGGATTCCGCGTCCTGCCAAGGAGGCAACGGATTGTCGTCCTTGTCTCGGAAGTCCATTCGACGTGCGTAGTCCAGAAAGATGTCCAGATCGGCGCGCGCGTGTCCGGGCGGTTCGACGGCTTTGTCCGACAGGTGGACGGTTCGGTCGGCATTGGTGAAAGTGCCGAGCTTCTCGCCCCAGGTCGCGGCCGGGAGAACCACATCGGCGAGTTCGGCTGTCTCGGTGAGGAATATGTCCTGAACCACCAGGAACAAGCGCTGTTGAGACAGAATGGATCGAATCCGGGACAGCTCCGGTAGCGAGACCGCCGGGTTGGTGGCACTGACCCACAGCATGCGTATCGAACCTTGTTCGACGTAGCGGAAAATCTGCATGGCGTGGGTGGGAGGGGAGTAGTGCGGGATGCTGTGCATCTCGAGGTTCCACAACTGCGACAACTGTTGCACGTGCGTGTCGTTGGACCAGTTTCGAAAGCCCGCGAGGTCTCCGTCCGCACCGCATTCGCGAGTGTTCTCGGCGGTGGGTTGCCCGTTCATCTGCAATAGCCCGCACCCGGGTTTGCCGAGCATGCCGCGCAGCAGGTGCAGGTTGTTCACCTGTACCGCGGCGGCGGTGGCCTGATGAGATTGGTAGAAACCCTGCAGAACCGTCGAGAGCAGACGGTCCGCGGTACCGACCAGTTCGGCAGCACGGCGGATGTCGTCCGCGGATACGCCGCAGATATCGGCGACCCGTTCGGGGGTGTAATCGGCGAGGCGCGAGGACAATTCGTCGAAGCCGACCGTGTGCGCGTCGATGTAGTCCTTGTCGATCCACCCGGAGGCGATCACGTGATGCAAGAGCCCGTTCATCAACGCCACGTTCGTGCCGGGCAACGGAGCGAGATGGATGGTCGCTGCCCGGGCGACGGGGGTGGGACGAGGATCCACACACAGAATGCGAGGTGGATCCTCTCCCGCGAGTCGGTCGAGGATGCGCGACCACAACACCGTCTGCGTTTCGGCGACATTGTGACCGAACAGCGCGATGACATCGGCGTGATCGACGTCGGTGTAGCTTCCTGGTTGCCCGTCGCAGCCGAACGATTCCTTTAGGGCCTCCGCCGCGGTGGCCGTGCACAGGCGGGTGTTGCCGTCGACGTGGTTCGTGCCGATCGCCCCGTGTGCGATCACTCCCAGGGTGTAGTACTCCTCGAGGAACAGTTGCCCGCTCGTGTAGAAACCGAGCGCACTCGGCCCTTGCTCGTCCAACAGGGCGCGACTGCGGTCGACGATCCGTTTCATCGCGGTGTCCCAGTCGGTTTCCACCAGTTCACCGTCGACGCGAATCAGCGGTGTCGTGAGACGATCGCGTGACGCGTTGGCCTGCCACCCGTAAAGGTCTTTGGGTCCGAGACGGCCGTGGTTGACCCGGTCGTCGGCCCGACCACGAACCCCCACGATGGAGCCGTCCTTGACCGCGATGTCCATGGCATCGCCGTTGCTGTGCAGCAGCGACGCCGACTGAACCCAGGCGTCGACGTCCGCGTCGGACACTCCGTCGGCAAGATGTGTGTCCACGCGTACCGGCCACCGCTCGCCGCGGGAGAAGGGGGTGCGCTCACCCCACGGCTCGGTGATCCGGTTCACAGTAGTCACGACGTGCGCGTACCCGCGGTACCTGCCTGCAAACACCGCTCCGACACGTGGTCCTCACAGGTGCACGAACCGATGGTCGAGTAACGCTCACAGTCGGTAACGAATGAGCCGGGAACTGTTGCCCACCACCGCAACCGAGGAAGCGTTGTGCAGAATTGCCGCCAGCACGGGGGAGAGGGCGCCTCCGGCGCTGACGATCAATCCGACGGCGTTCACGGCAATGGACATTCCGTAGTTCTGTCGGATGACCGACACCGAATGCCTGCCGAGGTCGCGGACGTCGAGCAGTCGGTCCAGGTCGTCGCTGGCGAGCGCGACGTCCGCGGTCTCGACGGCGACATCGGTCCCCGCCAATCCCATTGCGATACCGATGTCGGCGACGGCCAGCGCAGGCGCGTCGTTCGTGCCATCACCCACCATGGCGACGACATAGCCCGCTTCCTGCAGCTCGCGGACGGCTTCCAATTTCCCGTCCGGCATGACCTCGGCCCGCCACTCGTCGATGCCGAGTTCGGCAGCCACTGCAGCCGCCGTTTCCGGGTGATCACCGGTAAGCATGACGATGCGTTCCACCCCGTCGGCGCGTAGCTCGTTCAGGACGCGCAATGCGTTGGCGCGCACCTCATCTCGCAGACTGATCAGACCGACCAGAGTCCCGTCGACCGCGAGGAGCAGGGGAGTCTCGGCCTCGCGCTGCAACCGTGACACCCAATCGGCTGCCTTCTCCGATACGTCGACGTACTCGCCGCGCAGGAGCGACGGGCTGCCGAGAAGCAGTGTCCGCCCATCGGCGACCGTGCGCATTCCCAAGCCGACGAGGACCTCACATTCCTCGTGCGGAGGAATTGCGATATGGCGTTCCTCCGTCGAGCGAATGACGGCCTCCGCCAACGGATGACGGGAATGGATCTCCGAACTCGCGGCGTATGCGAGAACTTGCTCCGGTTCCCAGGCGTCGTGAAAGGACACGACGTTCGTGACGACCGGGCGGCCGACGGTCAACGTCCCCGTCTTGTCGAACACCACGGCATCGACGCGGCCCGCAAGCTCGAGATGCGAGCCGCCCTTGATGAGAATGCCTCGCCGAGCACCGTTTCCGATCGCCGCGCTGATCGCCGTGGGCGTCGACAGGCCCACCGCGCAGGGGCATGCGACGAGCAACATCGTCATCGCACGCCGCACATCACGGGTCACCAGAAGCGTCAGCGCCGACAGGATGAACGACGCAGGAACGAAACGCCTCGAGAAGTTCTCGCCGACGGTCTGGATCGGCGCACGGTCCTCCTGTGCCTCCTCGACCCGCGCGATGATGCGTCCGATCGTGGTGTCACGCCCCACGGCCGACGCCCTGACGACGATACGGCCACGAATCACGACAGAACCGGCGTGGATGCGGTCGCCGTCGGTGATCGACACGGGCAGCGTTTCACCCGTGATCGCCGACTGGTCGATCACCGCGTTGCCGTCGACCACCGTCCCGTCGACAGGAACGCCGACATGATCGTGGACGACGACGTCGTCACCGACTTCGAGACGGTCGACGTCGACAGAGATCTCGGAGCCGTCGGCGAGCCGGATCCATGCGGTGTCCTGGGTGCCGCTGAGCAGATCGGAGATGGCCCGCCGGGTTCGCTTGAGCGTCAACTCCTGCAGGTATTCACCGATGTTGAGCAGCCACAGAACGGTCAGAGCGACGACGTTCTCCCGCAACACGAGGCTGGCAACGGTCGCTGCACTGACCAGTGCGTCGGTACCTGCTGCCCGATTGCCTGCCAGAGATCGCAGCGCGCCTTTCAGGAACGGATAGCCGGTGAAGATCGTGGCGCCCGTCGCGACGACTCGGCTGGTCGGTCCCAGAATCGGCGGGCGTCGAAATGCGTACCGGCGCAGTCCCAAGAGGACCAGCGCAGCGCCGCCGATGGTCATGCGAAGGACGTCGCCGTTGGTGACGTCGGCAGAACGAGGACTGCGCGCAGGCACCAGTGCCCAGGCCGTGTCACGGCCGGAGGCGACAGCCGCGAACAACTCCGCGCGGTCGAGGCGAGCGCGCGAGTACCACACGACGACAGACGCGGTGCGCGGATACACGTGCACCGCGCGGACGCCGTGGACTTTGTCGACGTGATCCTCGATGGCCACCGCGCGTCCAGGGCTCGACTTCAACCAGTCGACGCGTAGCCGTATCCGGCCGGCCGCGTCGGACAGGATCTCGAACCCCTCAGGGAGCACATCGTGTTGCGGTACAACCGAAGTCGACACTGTATGCCCGGTGTCAGTGCGAATGTCCGTGTCCGGTCTCGGATACCACGGGGGGAGGCACGTCCTCACCGAGGCGGTCCCGAGCTTCGGCGACGACGTCGGACACCGCGAGACGCGCAGACTCCGCTTGTACCTCGGCTTTTCGTGCTGCGCGGAGTCCGACCTCGGTGACCGACACCGCGACCTTACGAACAGGCGCTTTCTCGTACAACTTCTTCGCACCGTTGTATGCGGCGACGCCGACCGCACCCGTCACGACCGTCGATACTGCTTTCGCGACGATGATCGGAAACGCCATGGTTCGTACTCCCTCGGTCGAGATTGCCGCTTGCTGACAATCGTTGTCGATAGCTCAGCGTAGCGGTGGCTTGGGCATGGCGCCTACCGACACCGGATGATTCGGTCAGATTGCGTCGAAGGCTTGTTCGAGAAGGGTCTGCGAACGCGTCATGTCGGGGTCGGTGCCGTCGAGCAGATTGTCCAGGCCTTGTTGGGCGATCCCGTCGAATGTCAGGTAGATCAGCTGCTGGGGCAGCCGAGCTGGTTCACCACGCAATTCGCAGTAGCGGCTCACGACGTTCCACACCATGTCGGTTCGTCTGGCTTCGATCTCGCTCACCTCTGCGCGCAGCGATGCTTCGTAGCGGGTCTGGTTACGCAAGTCGTACCAGAGCCGGTGTAACGAGGAATCGGACTGCAGCGTCGTGACGAACATCGTAGAGAACATCTGCCGAAGTTCCTCGGCCGTAGTCGCAGAGGTGACTGCCTCGTCGTATCGCGTGACGCACACGCCCTCGTAGATCCGCACAGCCTCGGCGATGAGGTCGAGTTTGTCTCGAAAGTAGTAGTGCAGCACTCCATGGGAGAACGACGAGTTCTGTGCAATCTCGCGCAGGCTGGTGCGTGCGTACCCCAGCTCGGCGAGTGTGATGAGGGTGGCTGTAGCAAGCTCGACGCGCCGTGCCGCGAACTTCTCCGGGCCGCGTGCGCCCGTTTGCGCGTCCAGTTGCGTGGCATTGGTCATCGACCGAGTGTACGGCGCTAGTCAGGGCTGGTGTGCATCTCAGGTACGTCGTGGAGGCCGGTTTGGACAACTGTCCAAAATCCTTGACAGTTGTCAAACAAGCCTCGTAGTGTGACGACGATCTCATTTATCCAGAACTATGCCGGGTGTTGCACCGTCGCGTTGCGGTCTGTCGAGAAAGAGGCACATTCATGACCAGTTACGACCTTTCCGGCCGAACGGCCCTCGTCACCGGGGCCGCACAAGGGCTGGGCGCCGGTATGGCTTCAGCGTTGGCGCAAGCGGGAGCGGCGGTCGCCGTCGCGGACATCAACGACGACCTGGGCCGAGAGACGGTGGACAACCTTCGATCCACGGGCGCCAAAGCCGAGTACTTCCACCTCGACGTCCGTGACGATGCGGGGTGGGAAACAGCGACGTCGGCGGCCGTGGCCGCGCTCGGCGGACTCGACATCGTCGTCAACAACGCCGGTGTCGAGGTGACCGACCTCCTCGTCGACTTGGACGCAGAAGCAGCGTCGTCGCTGCTGACCGTGAACATCCTGGGGACGGCGCTCGGCATCAAGCACGCCTTCCGAGCCATGCGCCCGGGTGGGGCAGCCGGCGCCGGTGGTTCGGTGGTCAACATCGCCTCGGTCGCGGCGACGATCGCGTTCCCCGGTATCGCGATCTACTCGGCGTCCAAGGCGGGTATCGATCGTCTGACCCGGGTGGCCGCGGCTGAATCCGGCAAGCTCGGCTACGGCGTGCGCGTCAACTCGATCTATCCTGGACTCACGCCGACGGCCATGGGCAACAAGCTCGCTGTCGAGACGGCAGCGTTGGGACTGTTCGAGTCGCCGGAGGCCGCCGCAGGCGCGGTCGCGGAGCTTACTCCGCTGGGTCGTCTCGGCCAGATCGACGACATGGCCGACGCCGTGGTGTTCCTGTCTTCCGACGCCGCCAAGTTCATTACCGGTGCCGGACTTCCCGTCGACGGCGGGATGGGGATGTGAATCGCGTGTCCGGCTGTTCGACGGCGGGAGTTCCCTTGTGACGCTTGCTTTCTACCTCGACAAGGGTGCGTCCCTCGGCCCGGACGCGCCGTGTCTCACGCTGAACGGCGAGTCCTTGACGTACGGAGACGTCGTCGCTCTGTCGCATTCGGTGGCTCGGTCGTTGAGACGGGCCGGCGTGATGCCCGGGGACAAAGTGGGGATTCTTTCGGCCAACCACCCGACGTCGTTCGCGTGTGTGTTCGGCATCGCCCGTGCGGGGGCGGTCTGGTGCCCCATCAACCCGCGGAACGCTGCACAGGAAAACGCCGACTTGCTCGACTTGTTCGACTGCACGACGCTACTGTTCCAGCCGGCGTTCGACGAACTGGTTGCCGAGATCGCGCCCCGGCTATCCAAGCTCACCACCTTGGTGCGGTTCGGTGAATCCGACAGTGTCGCTGAGGGTTTCGACGACTGGCTCGCCGCGGCAGCCGATGACGATGCGCCGAACGCGACGTCCGCCGACGATGTCGTCGCACTCGTGGGCACCGGCGGTACTACCGGCAAGCCCAAGGGCGTCATGCTCACCGACGGCAATCTGCAGACGATGACATCGATCGTGCTGATGCAGTATCCGTTCGTCGGCCGTCCCCGGTACCTCGCGCTGGCACCGCTCACTCATGCGGCCGGGGTGTTGTGCTTTCCCATCATGGCGCTGGGTGGGGAGATAGTCGTGATGGACCATCCCGACGTAGGCGAGTTCCTTGCGCTGGTCGCGCGCCACCGGATCACACACACCTTTCTGCCGCCCACGTTGATCTACATGACACTGGCGCACGAGAGGCTCGACGCGACGGATCTGTCGTCGTTGCAATGCTTCTGGTACGGGGCGGCGCCCATTTCGAGCGCACGGCTCGCCGAAGCGCTCGAACGGATCGGCCCGATGGCACAGTTGTTCGGCCAGTCCGAGGCGCCGATGATGATTTCGACGCTGTCGCCCGCCCAACACCGTCGCCCCGACGGGAGCATCGACGACGCACGCCTGACGAGCGCCGGCTACCCGTCGCCGTTGGTGATGGTGGCGATTCTGGACGAAGCCGGAAACCCGGTCCCGACGGGGGCCAGGGGCGAAGTCTGCGTCCGCGGACCGCTGGTGATGGCCGGATACTTCCGCAATCCCGAAGCGACCGCTGCTGCGTCGGCGCACGGATGGCACCACACCGGCGACATCGGCTACCTCGACGACGACGGTCTGCTCTTCATCGTCGACCGCGCCAAGGACATGATCATCACCGGCGGCTTCAACGTGTATTCCGCAGAGGTGGAGCAGGCGCTCATGGCCCACGATGCCGTCCGTGACTGCGCAGTGATCGGCCTCCCCGACGACAAGTGGGGCGAGCGCGTCACTGCTGTGGTCCTGCTCCACGACGGTGCGTCTCCGGCACCGAGTGAACTCATCGCCTTCGTCAAGGATCGCGTCGGATCGGTCAAGGCGCCCAAGCAGATCGAGGTGTGGCCTGACCTCCCGCGCTCGACCGTCGGGAAAATTCTCAAGACCGAAATCAGGTCGACCCTGGTCGCCGACTGAGCCGCACCCATCGATCCAAACAGACCTCACGAGGAGGAACACACATGTTCGAGCTTGCTTTGTACTTGCCCAACTTCCGCGAGAAGATCACCGTCGCCGAACTCGAGGACCTCACCAGTCTGGCGGAGGAACTCGAGTACGAGTCGGTCTGGACCCTGGACCGAATCATCGTCCCGGAGGCCTCCGACCGCGCCGAGATGGAATACGCGTTCGGGATGATGCACGAGCTGCCCAAGCAACTGCCCGTGTCCTCGCGGGGCGAGTTCCTACAGGGCTTCCCGTTGCTGCCGTGGCTGGCGGCCAAGACCAGCACCATTCGAATCGGGATGAGTATCATCGACACCCCGTACCGCGCGCCGGGCGTCTTGGCCGCCGAACTGGCGACGATCGATCACCTGAGCAACGGTCGACTCAACGTCGCAGTCGGATCCGGTTGGATGCCAGAGGAATTCGCGGCCGCTAGCGCGAGCCATATTTTCCCGCGCCGCCATCAACACCTGCGAGAGACGATCGAGATCTTGCAGGGCATCTGGGCCAACGATGTGTTCGAGTACCACGGCGAATTCGCCGATTTCGGCCCCAGCGGATTCGGAGCGAAGCCGCTGCAGACTCCGCGTCCGCCAATGTATTTCAGCGGTCTCAAGGACGCCGAACGCGCAGCCAAGCGAGTCGCCAGGTACGGTCTCGACGGCTGGATCGGCATTCAGGACTCTCCCGAAGAGATCGCAACCTGGCGCGCCGGAATTGCAACGGAACTCGACAAACTCGACACGGCACGAACGGTCGACGACCTCGACATCGCGACCATGATCTGGACCGTGATCACCGACGTCGACATGGACGACACCCCGGCTGGTAAGGCGACCAACCTGCTCGTCGGATCCGAACGTCAGGTGACCGACAAGCTCAAGCGGTACCGCGAAGCGGGCCTGACGAAGCTTCTCGTATGGCCGCCCTTCGCCGATGTCCCCACGCCGAAGACGATGGACGACATGAAGCGCCTGAAGAACGACATCCTGCCGAAGATCGAGGCGATGTAGTTCACGGCGTAGCCCGCGTCGCATCATCTACCGTCGCGACGCGGGCTGCCCGTGTAGTTGTCTGCGCATGACCACCCGGGTGAATCCACCGGAGACCGCGGACGTCTCGGCCGCGAACACGAAGCCCGATGCTTCGAACAAGCTGCGGGTTCCGACGTAGGCCATCGTCGGATCGACCTTCTCACCCCTGTTGTCGACCGGATATCCCTCCAGCGCCGGCGCACCGTGGTGTGCAGCGAATTCGACGGCGCCGTCGAGAAGGACGTGCGAAACGCCCCGTTTGCGGTATCCCGGGCGGACCCGGATACACCACACCGTCCAGACCGCCGACGCGTCGACGTGCGGTATCTTCCGTGACCGAGCGAACGGCAGTTCGGACCGCGGCGCCACCGCAGCCCAGCCGACGACCTCGTCACCGGCATAGGCGAGCACTCCCGGTGCAACGTCTCGGTGAGTCAACGTCTCGACGTAGGCGCCGCGCTGCACACCGACGAGTGCCTTGTTCGTCTTGGCGTCGAGTCGGTGACTGAGGCACCAGCACACCGAAGACGACGGGTTCTTGGGCCCGAGTACGGTACTCAGGTCGGTGAACGACGTTGCCGGCCGGACCGAGAAACTCACGCGCCACAGCGTAGCGTGAACGCAACGGTGACGTGGTCGATCAGGTGTGCTCCGACGACCGGAGACCGGCCTCCACTCGATGATCAGGAGACAACGCGTCGGCAAGCATGTGCATCGCCGCGGTGGTGGAAAGCGAACGCACACTGGCTCGGTCGCCGGGGAGACGCAGCGTCCGGGCGATGGTGGGCCGGTCGGCGAACGCGAGTGCGATGCACACGGTGCCGACGGGTTTGGCCTCGGTGCCGCCCCCTGGCCCTGCGATCCCGCTCGTGGAGATTGCGACGTCGACGTCCATCGTCTTCAGCGCGCCTTCCGCCATCATTGCCGCCACCTGCTCGCTCACGGCACCGTGCTCGTCGAGAATGCCGGCGGGGACGTCGAGGAGGCTCGTCTTGACCTCGTTGGCGTAGGACACCACGCCGCCTGCGACGTACGCCGACGAGCCTGCGCGATCGGTGAGCCGGGCGGCGATCATCCCGCCCGTGCACGATTCTGCCGTGGCGATCCGGCGCCCAGCCAGGTGACGCGCGACTATGTCGTCGATGGTGGACCCGTCGGTCGAAAAGATCTGTGCGCCATGGGCGTCGTCGATGAGGCCTGCCAGAGTCGAATACGTGTCCGCCGCGGACTCCTCGTAGCGGGTGACGATTTCGAGCTCCCCGAGCCGTAGGCAGGTGGTGATCTCCAGATCGTCGAATCCCGTCATCCGGCTCTCTGCCGTCCGCAGCGTCGCGGCAAGGTCGGCCTCCGACAGCCCATAGGCGCGGATGGTGTCTTGCCGGATCCGCGCTCGGCGTGCCAGTACCTCGGCGACCGGTGCGCTCTCGACGGCATCCGGCCACATCGCCTGCAGTTCGCGAGGCGGGCCCGGCAATACGAGAACGGCAGGTAGTGAACGAGATTCGTCGGCGGGCATCGCTACGCCGGGTGCCGTTCCCGTCGGCGAGATGGACTCGGCACCGTGTGGAACCAGAGCCTGCTTGCGGATCCCCGCCCGTAGCGGTTCGGAGTCGGTCGACGAGCTCAGTCGGCTTCGCCATCGCTGCACGATTGCGTGGATGCGTTCCTCGAGTTCGACGTCGACGTGCAGTTCCCGGCCGTACAGGGCGGCAACCGTCGCCACGGTCAGATCGTCGGCGGTCGGACCGAGGCCCCCGGTGGTGACGATCAGGTCGACCTGCTGATCGGCGAGAAATCGGAGCTGGGCGGTCAGGTCACCGGGCCGATCCCCGCAGATGGTGATGTGCGCGACGTCGACGCCCATCTCCAGTAGCTGCGTGGCCACCCACGGGCCGTTTCTGTCGGTGACCCGGCCGGAGAGAACTTCCGTTCCCGTGACAACGACACCCGCTCGCACAGTCATCGTTCGACTTTACGTCCGACCGTCGGTCGGTCGCGCATCTCAGATTCCGAACCGGATGAAAACCCGTCGGTCGTCGTCGACCTGAACCCGGGCGCGCACGTTGTAGACCTCTTCGATCAGTTCTTCGGTCAGCACCTCGGACGGAATTCCGGTTGCGACGACCCGGCCTTGTGACAGAACGATGACCTTGGTGCAGAACATCGCCGCCAGGTTGAGGTCGTGCAGTGCGACGACGCTCGTGATGGGCAACCGGGACACCAGTGACAGCAATTCGAGCTGGTGTTGGATGTCGAGGTGATTGGTCGGCTCGTCGAGCAACAATTCCCGCGGTTCCTGCGCGAGTGCTCGAGCGATCTGTGCACGTTGCCGTTCACCACCGGACAGTTGATGCCACAGCCGGTGTGCTTTGTCGGTGAGGCCGGTGTGCGCCAGAGCGGCGTCGACGGCACGCTGGTCTGCCGTGGCGTTTCCGCCGAATGCACCGCGGTGGGGGATTCGGCCGAGTCGGACGACGTCGGCGACGGTGAGATCGAAGTCGGTGTCGGCGTGTTGACTCACGACCGCAACCACTTTCGCGATGTCGCGACGACGCACCGCGTTCATGTCCGCGCCGTCGAGCGTGACCACACCCGAGGTCGGTTTCACCGCACCGTTCATCAGCTGCAGAAGCGATGACTTGCCGGATCCGTTCGGGCCGAGCAGGCCGACGGTGTCGCCGGGCTCGGGCGTGAGAGAGACGCCGTCGACGACGAGCGCTGCGCCGCGCTGCCAGCGTACGTCGATAGCTGCGAGTGTCACGTCGACCTTTTCCGTCGGGCGAGGATGGCGATGAACGCGGGAACACCCACGAGTGCGGTGCCGACTCCGACAGGCAGAGGCGTCGGGGCGAACGCGACGCGTGAGACGGCGTCGACCCACACCATGAACACGGCACCCATGACCGCGGTCACCGGAATCAGTCGCTGGTGACGAGGTCCGACGAGAAACCGTGCAGCATGCGGCAATACGAGGCCGACGAACCCGATGGCGCCTGCAACGCTGACAAGCGTCGCGGTGATCAGTGCCGTGACGACGAGGAGCGCCGTTCGTGCTGTGCGGACGTCGATTCCGAGCGACGACGCGACCTCGTTGCCGAAGCTGAACGCGTCGAGCACGAACGCGTAGTAGAAGCAGATGCCGACGCCGACCGCGACGACTGCCGCGCACAGGACGACGTCGTTCCACCGGACGCCCTCGAGCGATCCGAGCAACCAGAACATGACGCCCCGAGTCTCGTCGGAGTCGGCGAAGGCAAAGATGACCAACGATGTCAGGGCCGAGAACAGTTGCGTGCTGGCCACACCCGCGAGAATGACGCGGTCGTGGTTTCCTCCGGACAGGTTCGCCAGCAAGAGAACGAGACCGAACGCCACCAGGGCGCCGATGAACGCACCGCCGGACAACCCCAGTGCTGCCCCGCCGACTCCGAGAACTCCGACGATCACCGCTCCGGTGGACGCGCCGGAACTGATGCCGAGTACGAACGGATCGGCCAACGGATTGCGCAAGAGGGACTGCATGATGACGCCGCAGATACCGAGACCGCTGCCGCACGCCGCGGCAACCAGGCTTCGAGGTAGACGTTCCTCCCAGACGATGGCGTTCTTGGACACCTTGACTGGAATGTCGGTCAGTCCGAGATGATTGGTCACGATGTCGCGGACGTTGACCAACGACACGTTCGCCGGCCCGAGTGTCATCGCCACGGCAACAGACAGCAGCAGTAGCGCCAGCCCGCTTCCGATGACGACCGGGAGACCGACCTGTCGGCGCGCACCACGCGCGTCGACCGCGGTCTGCGTGCTCAGGACGGCGAACCCATCTCGCGAAGGCCCGCAACGACCTTCTCCACACCGTCGACCATTCTGATCGACGGGTTCATCTCGGCGCCGTGCAACGAGATGTAGCGCTTGTCCTGGACCGCACGCATCGTTCTGGTCACCGGATCGGATTCGAGAAACGCGATCTTGTCTGCAAGTACATCGCCGGGGAATCGCGCACGTAGCAGGTCACCGAGGACGAGCACGGATGGGTCGCGGTCCACCACGGTTTCCCAGCCGACCGCGGGCCAGTCGTCTTCGATGTCGGAGAAGACGTTGGTGGCGCCGACGGTGGTGGCGATGAGGTTCGCCGAGCCGCGGCCACCGGCGACGTAGGGGCTCTTCGTGTCGGCGAACCAGAACGCCATGGTCTCGCCCGAATCGGAGATGTCTTGCGTCGCCGAAATCATGCGACTCTGCAGTTCGGTCACGAGTGCGGTGCCTCGGTCCTGAACGTCGAAGATCTCGGCGAGTTCGGAGATCTCCTGGTAGAGAGAGTCGATTGTCAAGGGTCGCGTTCTCTTGTTACCGCCGTTGATGCTCACGCCGTTGTCGCAGTCGGTCGGCGACAGGTAGGTCTGCGCCCCGGTCTCTGCGAAACGACTGCGATCGGCGACGCCGCCTTCCTTGAAATGACGTCCGAACGACGCAGTGACGAAATCGGGTTCGGCGTCGAGCACCACTTCGTACGTGGGGGCGTTGTCCGCCAGTCTCGGGACGTCGGCGTTCGCAGCCGTGAGGTTCTCCCGTACGGGATCGGTCCACGACGCGGTGCCGACCATGCGGTCCTGTAGTCCGAGCGAGAGCAGAATCTCGGTGGAGTTCTGATCGAGCGACACCACCCGCTGCGGGGGCGCGTCCACCGTGACCGACTGCCCGCAGTTGTCGATGACGAGCGGATACGAAGTGTCGCCGTTCCCGGCCACGGCGTCGGTCTGAGAGACGGCCTCCGATTCGCCACATGCGGTGAGCAGGCCGGCGAGCAGGGCGACGGTCGACAGGACGCCGACGCGTCTGGAGAGTGCACTCACTGTAGGAAAACTCTTTCGACGAGACCGATGCGTGAGTGGACGCTGCGTTGCTGCGCCATTCACTCGCGCAGAACGTACGTGGCGACGAACGCGGATAGGCTAACCTATCCCGCGCGGTGAAGTCACATCGATCCGCACCGGTAACGTCCCTGGCGGCAACATCGGTCGACGAGGGAGATGTGCGTGGCCGCGGGCCCTGACACTCGAGCACGAAAATGGGGCTGGTCGTTCATCGTCGAAATGAGGCGGGCCAGCCCTGCGATTCGTTTGCTCGTCCTGACCCAGTTGACGTTCAACGTCGGGTTCTTCATGGTGCTGCCGTACCTATCGGTGCACTTGACCGGTGATCTCGGTCTCGGCGCAGCCGTGGTCGGCGTCGTGCTCGGAGTGCGGACGTTCTCGCAGCAGGGGCTCTTCTTCGTCGGGGGGACTCTGTCCGATCGATGGGGCGTCAAGCCCGTCGTCCTCGTCGGCTGTGTCGTGCGTGTGGCGGGATTTCTCGGCTTGTCCGTGTCGGACTCTCTGGCCGGCGTGCTCGCCTCGACGGTCGCCGTCGGATTCGCGGCAGCTCTGTTCTCGCCCGCGGTCGAATCTGCGATAGCGACCGAGGCGGGCAAGAGTGAACGCGACGGCGGACCCAGCCGAGTGCAGACATTCGCGTTGCTGTCGGTGTGCAATCAGATCGGATCGTTCACCGGTCCCTTGGTGGGATCGCTCTTGTTGCTCGTCGATTTCCGGCTCGCGTGCGTGGTGGCGGCGTTGATTTTCGTCGGAGTGCTTGTGGCGCATCTGAAGTGGCTGCCCCGAGGGCCGGGCGAGCATCGGGGGGACTCCTGGCTCGCGGGGTGGAACGAAGTGGTGCACAACAAAGTGTTCGTGCTGTTCGCGCTCGCGATGAGCACCCAGTTGATTGCCTACAACCAGCTGTACCTGTTGCTCCCTCTCGAAGTCGAACGTGCGTGGGGTTCGCAGTCGGTGCTGGGGTGGTTCTTCGCCCTGTCCGCGATGTTCGTGGTGTCGTCCCAGATGTTCGTCACCCGGACGGTCGGCCGCAGATCACCGCGCGTGGTTCTGCCGATCGGATTCATGATGATGGCACTGTCGTTCGTGGTCGTCGCGCTCGCGACGCCGCTGCAGCTCGACGGTCTGGTGGGTCTGCTCCCGGCCGCCGTGTTCGTCCTCGTGCTCGCGCTCGGACAGATGGTCACACTGCCGCAGGCGCGCGATCTCGTTCCTCGCCTCGCTTCCGAGAGGCGTTTGGGCTCGTACTACGGATTCATGGCGTCGCTGGGTGGCATCGGCGTGCTCGTCGGGTCGGTTGTCGTCGGTGCCGTCGTCGATGCGGTTCCGGCCACCGGGTGGGCGTCGGGGTCACCGTGGCTCGTGGCCGCCGCGTTCCCCGTCGTGAGCGCCTTGGGCATGCGGGCGATCCTGAAGAGGGTTCCGGCCCCGGAGTAAGGCTTTTCTTTCGACGAGGTGGCCGTGTGCTCATCGCCCGGGCGAGTTACACGGCAGCGCGAGCTGCAGTTCGAGCAGCAGCCGGTCCGCTCGGTCGGACAGGTCGATCCCCACGATCTGCTCGACACGACGGAGTCGATAGCGAAGTGTGTTGGGGTGCACCTGCACTCGCCGAGCAGCCGCGCGCACGTCACCGTGCTCGTGCAGAAACGCCTCCACGCTCTGTCGTAACGACGAGCCCTTGTTCTCGTCGTACTCGAACAACGCCTGCACGCGCGGGTCGTGCAATTCGGGATGGCTGTGGAGCACCGTGAGGGACTCGCCGAGCAGTACCGCGGTCATCGACTCGGCCAATGTCGTGACGCGTGTGCTCGTCCTCGACTTCGCGGTGCCGTTCAGTACCCGGTCCACTTCGGTCCGAGCTGCCGCGACCCGGCCGAGGTGCTCGATGTCGAGCGCAATCGCCGCATGGAGGACCGCGCGGTATCTGGTCTCGAAGTGCGCAACGAGCTGACGAGTCCACGCTGTCACGGCGGTGGGCGACGAATATCGGGGGAGTAGAACGTAAGTGCGATGGTCGACGATGGTCGCAATCGAGTCTCGTCGAAACGCGCTCGCATGGAGTCGCAGAGCGCTTCCCATCGTCGCAAGATCCGCGACGGGCGCCGAGGAGCCCGGGACGCGGGCGAATCCGATCACCGCGCCCGGGCCGTCGACCGGTAGACCGAGAGCGCTCGCGATCGAGGGCACGTCGACGCTGGTGCCTCGGGCACCGAACAAACGCTGAATCAGAACGCCGTGGGTGGTCGACGCGTCGAGTGTTCTCGAGATGAGTGTCGACGCAATCGCCGACGCTCCCCGCAGCACATCGGCTGCATCGTCGGAGAACGGAGTGTTGCCCTCCTGCAGCCAGATCGTCCCGAGGTTACGTGGCGGGAGGGTTCCGTCCACCGACGGCTGTCGAATGCTCACTGCCAGACGGTGTTCGGTACCGAGTTCGTCGTGCGCAGGGATGTCGACGACGTCGTCGCTGTCGCGAAGGCGATCGAAAACTCCCCAGTCCCGCAGCGCGCGCAGATAGTCCTGCGGCCCCTCGCGTCCCAGAATCGACAGTGTACGAAGCTCGTCCGCGGTCTCGTCTGACGCGGAATAGGCCAGGACATGCGAGTGGACGTCCTCGATCGAGACCATTCCCGACGCGTTGTCGGCGGTGATGCGCGCCAGGTCGAACAGGTCTGTCTCCGCGGCGAGCAAATCGGGGTCGCCGACGCGGGTGCGCCGAAGGACCCGCTGTATCAACGGAAACAGTTGATTCCACCGCGCGTCAGGGTGCACGGCCACCAGGGCCACGCCGGCTCGACGGGCTGCAGCGGCCATCGACGACCGACGTGCAGCGTGTTTCGTCATCACGACTTTCGGCCGGGCCTCGGGTGCCGTCGAGCCGAGCGAGTGCAGCCACGTGACGGCGTCGTCCTCGTGGACGCCGACCAGGAGATAGACGTCCGACAACGGCGTGCGGGCGTTCCGGCCTGCGGCGAGCTCGTCGCCGTCCACCAGTTCGGCCGTGGTGACGACGACGTCATCGCCGGTCGGCGCTTCCAACAGACCGACGACGGCCGAGTCCAGTGCGTCGAGAAGTGCACCCAACGTCACGACGTCCATGTGTTCGACTGTACGAATTCTGCCCGGAAACTTCGGCCGATCGGCTGAATCTCGGCGTCGCGAATCGATGTTGACTGCTATCAGGACGATTACCGCGGCGAGATGCCGCCCTGTTTCGAGGAGGACGCATCATGGACGCGATCACGAACACTCCGCGGCCGACCAACGAGCCCGTCGGGTCCTTCGAACCAGGAAGCGCGGAACGCACTCGACTGCAGGACGCACTCGCCGAACTGTCGAGTGCGCATACCGAGATCAGCCACGTCATCGGAGGGGAGCACCGGCGCAGTCCAGGCCCGACGATCGACGTGGTGCAACCGCATCGGCACGCCAGTGTTCTCGGCACCTTCACGTTGCCGACGGACACCGACGTTTCCGACGCCATCACCGCGGCGTGCGATGCCGCACCCACATGGCGTGCCCTGTCGTTCGACGATCGCGCGGCCGTCTTTCTGCGTGCAGCGGACCTACTGGCCGGACCGTGGCGTGAAAAGATCACTGCGGCAACGATGTTGGGACAATCCAAGACTGCGTATCAGGCGGAGATCGATGCGCCGTGCGAACTCGTGGATTTCTGGCGTTTCAACGTGCATTTCGCCCGGCAGATCCTCGAGGATCAACCGGTCTCGTCTCCGGGTGTATGGAACAAGGTCGAGTACCGCCCTCTCGAAGGGTTCGTGTACGCGATCACGCCGTTCAACTTCACCGCCATCGCAGGGAACCTCCCGACCGCGCCGGCGCTCATGGGAAACACCGTCCTGTGGAAGCCGTCGGGAACCCAGTCTCTCGCCGCCTACTGGACGATGAGGCTGCTCGAAGCGGCGGGCCTGCCGCCTGGTGTCATCAATCTGGTCAACGGGCACGGACCCGAGGTCTCGAAGGTTGCGTTGTCCGATCCCCGTCTCGCCGGGATCCATTTCACGGGATCGACAGCGACGTTCAAGTCACTGTGGCAGCAAGTCGGACACAACATCGGCAGCTACGACTCCTACCCTCGGTTGGTCGGTGAAACAGGTGGAAAGGATTTCGTGCTCGCGCACAGCAGTGCCGACCCCGACGTGCTCACCACCGCATTGATCCGCGGCGCGTTCGACTACCAGGGCCAGAAGTGTTCGGCAGCATCGCGTGCGTTCGTTCCGGCGTCGGTCTGGTCGGCGATGGGCACCGACCTGATCGACAAGGTGCAGTCGCTGTCCTACGGCGACGTCACGGACTTCCGCAATTTCGGCGGCGCCGTCATCGACAAACGCGCATTCGATCGCAACGCGGCCGCCTTGGAGCGAGCCAAGGCGACCCCCAGTCTGACGATTGCAGCGGGTGGTGGCGCCGACGACCGTGTCGGCTTCTTCGTTGAGCCGACGGTTCTGCTCGGAGACGACCCCACCGACGACGCGTTCCGTACCGAGTACTTCGGGCCGATCCTGTCCATCCACGTCTACGACGACTCCAAGCCACGCGCGTTCGACGACATCATCGACGTCGTGGACGCGGGCTCGGCGTACGCACTCACCGGTTCCGTCATCGCCGACGACCGGGCTGCAGTGGCGAAAGCTGTCGAGGGACTTCGGTTCGCGGCGGGCAACTTCTACGTCAACGACAAGCCGACGGGCGCTGTCGTCGGCCAGCAGCCGTTCGGAGGCGCGAGGGCGTCGGGAACGAACGACAAGGCAGGGTCTCCGCTGAACCTGTTGCGGTGGGCGTCCGCGCGGACGATCAAGGAAACGTTCGTTCCCCCGACCGACCATTCGTATCCGCATCAGAGGGAGGAGCTGTGATGCCGTTCTCCACTCTCGTCCGGCCGGTGCTGCTGGCGGCGGCTCGGTCTCCACGCATCGAACGCACCGTCACGCGGGTACCGGTGACCAAGAAGGTCGTCGACAGATTCGTCGCAGGCGACACCGAGGACGATGCAGTGCGAGCAGCAGCCGCGATCCTGTCGTCGGGACGTGACATCACCGTCGACTTCCTCGGCGAGGACACCGGAGAACCCGCGCAAGCGACGGCGACCGTCGAGCACTATCTGACCTTGCTGTCCACTCTGGCGCAGCTGCCGCTACCGAGGACCGGCGTCTCGACTCGTTCGGTGGAAGTGTCGGTGAAGCTGACGGCGCTCGGGCTGTGTCTGCCCGAGGACGGCCCTCGGATCGCGCTCGAGAATGCTCGCACAATCTGTTCGGCAGCAACAGAAGTGGGCGCGCGGGTCACCATCGACGCCGAGGATCACAGCACGGCCGAGTCGAGGCTCGACATCGTGCGCGCATTGCGCGAGAACTTCCCGACGGTCGGAACGGTGCTGCAGGCGTACCTGAAGCGAACCGAACAGGATTGCCGCGATCTGGCCGGACCGGGATCACGAATTCGCCTGTGCAAGGGAGCGTACGACGAACCGGCGTCGGTGGCCTATCGGGGAGCGCAGTCGGTGGACGAGAACTATCTCGCGTGCTTGCGAATCCTGATGTCGGGCAGGGGATACCCGATGGTGGCTACACACGATCCCGTGATGATCTCCGCTGCGCAGCAACTCGCCGTCGGCGAGAATCGCTCGTCGAACGACTTCGAGTTCCAGATGCTCTACGGAATCCGCGACGCCGAACAGACCCGTCTTGCCGAGGAGGGGCATCGAGTTCGGGTCTATGTGCCGTACGGGACCGAGTGGTACGGGTACTTCATGCGTCGACTTGCCGAGCGACCGGCCAATCTTGCCTTCTTCTCGCGGTCTTTGATCTCGAACAGGTGACAACGACCGCCGTCGATGGCGGAAGATGGACCGGGGGTGGCGTCGTAGTCGGGGGAGGGGCGATGAGGGGGAACGGAAGTCGACGGTGGCCGGCGCGTGCGGCGATACTGTTCGCTGTCGCGGCGTCCGTCGTTCCGGTGGTGTTCGCCGGCGTACTCGGGACCGTTGCGCTCGTGCTCGTGGGTGTAGGTGGAGTCGTCGTCACGGTCGCCGCGTTGTATTGGTTCCTTACTCGGCGCGGGTTGTTCCGGTGGTTGGGGCTCGGAATCGCGATCGCTGCGCCGATCGTCATGCTCGCGTTGTTCGTACGATCCCGTCTGTTCTGGGTCGTGTTGCTGTCCTATGCGCTCGCGGCGCTGGCCGTCGCGTGTGCCCGCCGCGCTCTGCGGCAACGACGTGCAGAGGCGATCATGCCCGAGCGCGACGTGCCCCCGCCGCAACGGCCGTTCGTCGTCATGAATCCGTATTCGGGTGGCGGAAAGGTCGAGAAGTTCGATCTGAAACGCAAAGCCGAGGAGCTGGGCGCGGACGTCGTCCTGTTGGAGGGGCCGGGCACGGTCGACGTCACCGCGTTGTCCGAACGAGCGGTCGAGCAGGGGGCAGACCTGCTCGGGGTGGCAGGTGGCGATGGGACGCAGGCGCTGGTTGCCGCCGTCGCGGCCGAACATCACGTGCCGTTCCTGGTCATCAGTGCGGGAACTCGCAACCACTTCGCCATGGACCTCGGACTCGACCGTGCGGACCCGTCACGATCACTGGATGCTCTGCGCGACGGGGTTGAACTGCACGTCGACCTCGGGTTCATCAACGGTCGGCCGTTCGTGAACAATGCGTCGTTCGGCGTGTACGCCGAGATCGTCCGCAGTCCTGCCTATCGCGACGACAAGACTGCCACGGTGTTGAAGATGCTTCCGGATCTGCTGATTGAAAACGAGGGGCACCGGTTGGTCGCGCGAATCGGTGACACGACGGTCGAGGGTCCGCAGGCAATTCTGGTGAGCAACAATCCGTACGGCAGTACCGATTTGGCGGGTCTGAGTCGACGAGACCGTCTCGACCGGGGCGTCCTCGGCGCGGTCACCGTGTCCGTGGCCAACACGAGACAAGCCGTCGGCTTGTTGCGTCGCACCAACATTCACGGGCTCACGCAGAACACTGCCGTCGAGGTCACCGTTGCCGCCGACGCCGCTCGGATCCCGGTAGGAGTCGACGGTGAATCTCTCGAGCTGGCGACCCCCGTGCGGTGCATCGTCGAACCGGGCGTGCTTCGCGTGCGTGTCCCCAGGTCGAGACCAGGCGTGCGACCCGCCACTCCGGTATTCGACTGGGTCCGATTGTGGCGCTTGGCTTTTCGCTCAGAGACCATGTCCGATCAGGCGCGATCCTGAAAGGCGGCCACCGCCGACTCGACGGTGGGGTAGAAGTGCGTTGCGTCGAATCTGTCGCCGACACCGAATCGGATCAGACGGTCCTTGATCGGACCCTTCATCTCGGCGAACGCCAGACGAATTCCGTTCCCCTCCAAGTAGATGTCCAGGTCGACCAGCTCGTCGACTGCGGTCGTATCGAGTCCGGTGATCGGTTCGGCAGCGACGACGACCCATTCGACCGGAGTGGGTGCGTCGGCGACGACGGACCGTACGTACTCGTCGAAAATCTCGCCGTTGGCGAAGAACAACGGTGCATCGAATCGAACCAGCACCAGCCCTGGAATGCGATGCCCTGCCGGATGGCGCTCGACGTCGTGAAATCCCGCGCGATCGGGCAGGCTGATCAATTCGGTGCGATACGGCTGCCACGCCCGAGCGACGACCGCGACGAACGACAGGCCGATGGCAACGAGAATTCCCTGCAGTACGCCGACGAGGGCCACGCCGAGGAATGCCGCGATCGCGAGACCGAATTCGACCGTGCTCATGCGCCACAGCCGAACCAACCCCTTCACGTCGACGAGCGCGGTGGCCGCCACGATCACGACGGCCGCGAGCGCTGCGTCGGGGAGATAACTCGTCACCCCGGGAGCCACGAGTACGAACACCAGGACCGCGACGGCGCCGACCACGCACGCAAGTTGCGTCCGTGCGCCGCTCTGTTCGGCAACCGGTGTTCGAGATCCACTCGCCGAGATGGGGAATCCGCCGAACAGTCCACCGGCGACGTTCGCGACTCCGACGGCCTTCATCTCGGTGCTGCCGTCGACATCGTCGCCACGCCGAGCAGCGAAGGTGCGGGAGAGAACACCTGTGTCGGCGAATGCAATCAGGGCGATACCGGCTGCGGGTCCGACGAGTCGCCCCACATCGCCCCAATCGACTCCGCCGAACGACGGCAGCGGTAGTCCTGCCGGCAATGCACCGACCATTCCGATTTCGTCGGTAAGTCCCAACGTGGCGGACGCGACGACGGCGCCGACGACTGCGACGAGCACACCCGGCACCCGGGGTGCCCCGAGACGCAGTCCGATGATGACGACCAGCGATGCCACGCCTACTGCGGCGGCAATCGGATCGATCTCGCCCCGTGCGACCGACGTCGCTATCCCTCCGATTTCGCCGACGAGGCCTGTTGCGTCCACCGAGAATCCCAACAGCTTGGGGAGCTGGCCGACCACGACGATGAGCGCGATTGCGTTCAGATAGCCGAGTCGGATGGGTTTGGACAGGAGCTGGGTCACGAACCCGAGCCGGAGAAAGCCTCCGATGAGCAACACCAGTCCCACGAGGACGCCGAGGACGCCCGCGAGGGCGAGCGCGCTTTCCGGGTCGTCCGCGACGGCCAACGGCACGACCGCGGCAGCGATCAACGGTGCCAGTGACGAATCCGGGCCCAGGACAAGTATTTTCGACGGTCCGACCAGCGCGTAGGCGAGGAGCGGAACGATCGTCGCGTAGAGGCCGGCGTACGCGGGTAGACCGGCCGCCTCCGCGTACCCCATCCCCGCCGGAATGAGCAGGGCGGTGAGGACGAGCCCGGCGGTGATGTCACGGCGCAGCCACTCCCGACGATAGTCGCGCGCGGTGGCGATACCGGGTAGCCGGCCGAGGATCGGTTGTCCGGGCACGACGGTCACGACTGTCGAACGCGCCGCGGATCGACGTCCGCAGTGACGGGTGCGGCACCGTCCGGCCCGCGTTCGTCGACCTCATCCATGCCACACCCCCACTTCCAGCTGCGGGCGGCCGCCTGTCGTCGAACTGAACGCGGCCCCGCGGGTGGTGTCATTGTCCGCCGATCAAGCAGGTTTCGTCGTGCAACGGCGAGTTTCGCGTCGTCGTCGAGCGAGGACAGCCGAGTCCTATCTACCGCCGCATGTGGAGGATCGGGAACGGTCGACCATCTGCGTCCGTCTCCGAGCGGCTCTCGACCCTGAAGCCGTTACGTTCATAGAAGCCGACGGCCGTCGGGTTTTGTTCGTTCACGTCGAGCTGCAGGTCGGGATGTTGCTGCAGCGCATGCTGCAGCAACGCCGAGCCGACGCCACGTCCATGGAGGTCTCCGCTGACGAACAGCATCTCGAGAGAATTCCCGGATAGTCCTGAGAATCCGAGGAGGACGCCTGTGCTGTCCGCGACGGTCAGCTCGACGGCTGGAAAATAGTCGCTGATCATCCGGAACTCGTAGAAGTCGATGTCCGCGGCCGTCAAGAAGTCATGGGTCGCTTCGACAGCGGTACGCCAGATACGCACGAGCGTCGGCCATTCGGCTCTGCCCGTGCACGGTCGGAGTGTGAAACTTTCAGGAGCGCCCATGCGCTCGGATGCTACGGCGCATTCCGATGGACCACCGCGGCAACCTGCGCGACCTCGTCCCTGACCCGGTCGTGTCGAAAGACTCGATCGTGGGGTGTGAGGGGTGGATTGCTGGTCCCTGGTCGGCGGCTCCTGTCTCAGGGTATGAACGTGGCATGAAAATGCCGAACGTGTAATGCGAGAGCGCGCTGTGATCGACCGCGTCGAATTGGCGGCATTTCTTCGTCGTCGACGAGAGTCGCTACATCCCGAAGACGTCGGCATGTCGCGCGGCCGACGACGGCGTGCAGTCGGTCTGAGGCGTGAAGAGGTGGCAGAGCTCTGCCACATGTCGACCGACTACTACGCGAGGTTGGAGCGTGGAACGGGTCCGCATCCTTCGGTCGAGATGATCGCGTCGATCTGTCAAGGACTGCATCTGTCGGTGGCGGAACGTGACCACGTGTTTCGGCTCGCCGGCCACAACCCACCTGTACGAGGAACCGAGAGCGATCATGTCGGTCCTGGTGTGCTGCGGATTCTGGATCGCCTGCAGGACACCCCGGCGGAGGTGGTGTCCGAACTGGGGGAGACGCTTCGACAGACGCCGCTCAGTGCGGCGTTGACCGGTGATGCGTCGTTACGCGTCGGAACCGCGCGCAGTCTCGGCTATCGATGGTTCGCCGATCCCAGCACGCGGGAGATGTATCACCCGGACGAGCGCGACTTCCTTTCGCGCCTGTACGTCTCCGGTTTGCGTGAAATCGTCACCCTTCGGGGCCCGGGGTCTCGCGCTGCCGAATACGTCGACCTCCTGCACGATCGAAGCGAGGAATTTCGAGCGTTGTGGGCAGCGCACGAGGTGGGATTGCGTCCGAGGCACGTCAAGCGGTTCGTCCATCCGATCGTGGGTGAACTCGAGCTGCAGTGTCAGACCCTGCTCGATCCCGACCAGTTCCACCGACTTCTCGTGTACACCGCGGTACCCGGTAGCGACAGCTACGAGAAACTACAGCTGCTGGCTGTCGTCGGCACGCAGACAATTCCTTAACGGTGGATCGACAGTCACTGGCTATCGACGGGACGGACCGCGAACATCGAGGGTGTAACGGAAACCGAACGAGCGGGAGCGACTCATGGCACACCACACCGATATTCGAGATTCGACCGGCAAACTGGCGATCGTGACCGGCGCGAGCGACGGGATCGGGCGAGTTGTCGCAACGCGCCTCGCCGCCGCAGGCGCCGAAGTGCTGATGCCGGTTCGCAATTCTGCGAAGGGCGCGGCCGCGATCGAACAAATCCGTGCCGCCGTGCCGGGGGCGAAGGTGTCGACGCGGCCTCTCGACCTCGCGTCGTTGAATTCTGTTGCGGCACTGGTGGACAGCATCCGAGCCGACGGGCGTGCGATCGACATCCTCGTCAACAACGCAGGTGTCATGCAGCCGCCGAACCGGCAGGTCACCGAGGACGGGTTCGAGTTGCAGTTCGGGACGAATCATCTGGGGCACTTCGCGCTGACGCTCGGCCTGCTGGACTTGTTGCGCGAGGGTGGTGCACGAGTGACGCATCAGACGAGCATCGCGGCGCGATCGGGCTCGATCAGCTGGGACGATCCGAACTGGGAGAAGCATTACGACGTCTCGAAAGCGTACGCTCAGTCCAAGCTTGCGGTCGCGCTGTTCGCGCGAGAACTCGACTCACGAAGCAAGGCCGCCGGGTGGGGAATCTCCAGCAACATCGCCCATCCCGGTGTGTCTCCCACGAATCTGCTTGCTGCGCAACCAGGTATGGGCAGAGACAAGAACGTGGTCGGCAGACGCGTCATCAGTGCATTGACCCGCGTGGGTGTTACCGGCACCGTCGAGAGTGCTGCCCGTCCAGCTGTCGTGGCGGCAGTGGGCACCACGTCGGAAGGAGACCAGTTCTTCGGTCCGACTCGCGTGATCGGTGGGCCGCCCGCACTCCGAACGCTGTGGAAGCCGATGCAGAACATGGAGCACGCCAGGCGGTTGTGGGACCTGTCCGAAAGGCTTCTCGACGGACGGGTGTCACCGCGATAGGTCGCGGTGCCGGCCGGGGGGCAACCTGCGTCGTCCCGAGGCGCCGATAGAGCCTTCGGCGAGGACTTTCGGCACTGACGGCGTCGGCCGCGTCGAGGAAATCTAAGGGCCATCATTCGCTTCGACCGGGAGGGTGACTCGGATGGATGAATCGACGAACGACGCGATGCCGATCTACGTCGGCATCGACGGGTCCGTTCCGGCTCTGGAAGCCGCACGGTGGGCGGGGGAGTACGCCGCTCGGATTCGACGCTCGGTGGTCTTGGTGCATTCGCTTCCTGATGTGACCTGGTACCTGGGTACGGGGGTGCTTGCGGGGGAGCAGGAGATTCTCGGCGAGCTGCGCGAGGTGGGACGGCAGGCGCTCGACGCTGCAGAACGCGCCGTACGGGAGGTGAACCCGAGCATCGACCTGAGGGCGGTGCAGACGCGCAAATCCGTCACCGACTACTTCGAATCGGTATCGGACGATGCGCACGTCATCGTCGTCGGCTCCCGTCGGTCGTCTGCGCTGACCGATCTCGTGCTCGGGGGCGAGGTGATTCGGGTGTGCAACTCGGTCGAGTGCCCCGTGCTGGTGTGGCGCGCACACTCGGCGGACGACGCCGATGCAGACATGCCGGTCGTCGTCGGAGTCGACGGTACGGAGTCGTCGAATCACGCGTTGCGTGCCGCGTTCGAGTTCGCCGACACCGTGAAGGCCCCGGTCATCGCGACACATGCGTGGCAGATCGCAGAGTCCGTCGGAGTGGGATACGCGGCGGGTCTCATCGACTGGGACCGGTTGCGCAGCGATCAGCGGCAATGGCTGCGCGACACGGTCAACCCCATCGCCGATTCGTTCGCGGATGTCGCGGTCACGTGCGCGAGCGTCGAAGGCCAAGCGGCACATCATCTTCGAACACTGTCCGCCTCTGCTCAGCTCGTCGTCGTCGGGAGCCGTGGCCGGGGAAAGATGGCAGGAGCGTTACTCGGTTCGGTGAGCCAGAACATGATTCATCACGCGCAGTGTCCCGTTTTGGTCGTGCACTGACCGATTCGACCGCCAGGTCACATGACGACGACGGCAGCACCGGCAAATCGACCGTGACTGAGATCCCGCAACGCCGTCGGAACTTGGTCCAGTCCGTATTCGACGGTCTCGAGGCGGAGATGAGTATCCTTGCACCGCTCCAAAAATGAACGTGCGTCGGTCCGAGTGTTGGACTCGATGCTTCGAAGGTGCTTTTCGTGAAAGAGATGTCGGTCGTAGTTCAACGGAGGCACGTCGCTCATGTGGATTCCAGCGAGCACCACGGTGCCGCCGGGTGCCAGCGCCTCCAGTGCGGCAGGTACTGCCTCGCCGATCGGCGCGAAAACGATTGCTGCGTCGACGTTTTCGGGAGGAGCGTCGAACGTGTCCTGCGCCGACGCCGCGCCCAGGGCCAGTGCCAGCTTTCGAGCCGCGCGGTCTCTCGTCATCACGTGGACCGTCGAACCTTCGGATCGGGCGAGTTGCGCGACGATATGTGCGCTGGCGCCGAAACCGTACAGGCCGAGCTTCCCAGACGGTGGGAGGCCGGAGAGTCGAAACGCTCGGTATCCGATGATGCCTGCGCACAGCAGGGGCGCGAGTTCGGTCGTACTGTAGCCCCCCGGCAGAGGCAGGGCGTAGGCCGCCGGCACGACCGTCCACTCGGCGAACCCGCCGTCTCGGTCCCACCCCGTGTACAGAGAACGCGCACAAAGGTTTTCGCATCCGGACCGGCAGAACGCGCACGTCCCACAGGTGTGTCGTAGCCAAGGAATGCCGACTGGGTCCCCGACGCGGAAGGTCGTCTCGGTACGAGGCCCGATGTCGTGAACATGTCCGACGACTTCGTGACCAGGCACCACATGGGCCCTATGTACCGGTAGGTCACCCTCGACGACGTGCAGGTCGGTCCTGCAGACGCCGCACGCGTCGACTCGGACGAGGAGTTCGCCGTCCCAGGGACGCGGTCGAGGCTCGTCGAAGGACGAAAGCGCATTGCCGTCGATACGGGTGGGTGTGGTCGTGCGCCAGACACGTCCGAGTTCGCTCGACTGCGAGGAGGCTGTCGGAGGCATGCGCTTCCCGGCCTTCAGTGTGTCGACCCCGAGGTCACTTGCTGTCTCAACTCTCGACCCCAGCGTTCTGCGCGGTCGAGTTCGTGAGGCTTCAATCGTGAATTCTTGTCGACGAGGAAACTTTCGGGTGGGCGAATCACACTGTAACCCAGGCGACGTAGTCGTTTCGCGATCGTCTTCGACGCTCGTCCGGTCAACAAGGGTGAGCGGTCGAGCCGGGTGTCGAAGCTGGCCGCCATTCCGGTCGACGGGGCCAGCGTCGACAGCCACTCGCGAACACCCGCACTCGACGCGTCGGCCTCGAGGTGCATGGGTGCGTTCGGTTTCGTCGCTGCTCCGATGGCGGCATCCCGCGTCCTGAGCCGACTCAACCCGTGAACGTGCGTCGGGCCTCCGACGACGAGCAGGTCGTACGAGGCAACGTCGCATTCCGACGCGTGTGACGCGGGCACCACGTCGACGTCGTCGGTCACGCGCATTCCCCGGGCGATGGCCTGGGCGACGAGACGGGTACTGCCGTACATGGATTCGTAGACCACAAGGGTGTTCATCGGTTCCTCCTGACGAAGACGTCCATCGAGTGGCATGTGTTCGTGTTCTCGCACATTCGACGATCGAGGATCGGCGGAGTGCACGCGAGAGTCGTAGGTCCTGCGGATGTGCACTGCTCGACACGCTGTGCTGTTGCAACCGAGTTCCGACCCGTCTACTCTGCGTGTAGACGAACTAGTAACCCTACAGTCACCGTTTCGGGTGCAGAGAAGAGGAGAACCATGACGATCACGACAGAAGCGACGTCCAGATCGACCCACGAGGTGGAATTGCGTCGGCTCTATCTCGGGCGTTTCGCATTCGCGCTGCTGTGGGCGGCGTCGCTGATACTGGCCGGGGGCTCGTCGGGGCCGGCGCTGACTCTTCTGCTGGTCGTCTACCCGCTGGTCGACGCGGCCGCGGTTCTGTGGCAGGTGAGGAACCGCCACAACGGACAGGGGGCGCGTATCGCGCAGTGGATCAATGTCTTGGTGAGCGTTGTCGTCGCGGTCGCGCTCGGGTGGGCGTCGACCGTGTCCATCGCAACGGTCCTGGTCGTATGGGGAATTTGGGCTGTCGGATCAGGCCTTCCGCAACTCGTCACTGCGGTGCGAAACCGGCATCGCGGGGGTCAGGTGCCTCAGATGCTCAGCGGCGGCATTTCGATACTGGCCGGGGGCGGCTTTCTGGCACAGGGCGTGCAGGGTGCCTCCGAGATCGGAGGAGTCGCAGGCTACGCGGTTCTGGGCGGAATTTTCTTCCTGCTGTCGGGTATCCGGCTCGGTCTCTTCGCGCGACGCACAGCGCCCTGAACCGCGCCGCGGTGCGGACACTGTTGCCGTCGCCGGCCGAAACCGTCGATCAGTTCGTTCTCGACAGGCGACCCAGGTGGTCGGCGAGCCGATCGTCCTCCTGCATGACGTCGGTGACAGCGATGAAACCGTCGTCCGCGGGGGTGGGAAGCCCGCGCGCGATGAGCCAGTCGTCGTCGAAGAGCTTGTTCAGATATCCGCGTCCGGAGTCGATGAGCAGTGACACCACTGTGTCGGCTGCATCGAGTTCGCGGGCTAATTCTGTGGTCGCGGCGGCGACCGTACCCGACGATATGCCCACGAGTAGGCCTTCGCGCCGGGCAAGGCTACGCGCGGCTCGGAAGCTGGACGGGTCGTCGACGCGAATGATGCGGTCGACGACATCCTGGTCGTAGGTCGTCGGCCAGTCGCCGTCCGGCATCGCGCGTCCTGCGCCCTCCACGTAGTACGGCGTCACCTCACCGGAGTAGGCCGACCCGATCGGATCGGCGCCGATGATCTGCACGCGTCCGTCCGAGACCTCTTTGAGGTAACGGCCTGTGCCACTGATGGTTCCGCCGGTTCCGATGTTGGCAACGAAGTGAGTGATTCTGCCTTCGGTCTGTTCCCAGATCTCCGGACCGGTGCCGTTGTAGTGCGCTGCAGGGTTCGCGGGGTTGTCGTACTGCGCCGACGACCACGCGTTCGGTATCTCCTCGACGAGTCGGGTCACGATGCTGCGGACGTTTCGTGGATGGCCGAGCTCGAATTGCGCGCCGGTGAGGACGATTTCGGCACCGAATGCGCGCAGAACCGAGATCTTCTCGGGTGAGACCTTGTCGGATGCCACGAGAATGGTTCGGTAGCCCTTGGTTGCCGCGATCATCGCGAGCCCGGCTCCCGTGTTTCCCGAGGTACCGTCGATGATCACCGAGTCCGGAGTCAGGAGACCGTCGCGCTCGGCCTGCTCGATCATCGACGCCGCAATGCGATCCTTTGCCGAGCCGCCCGGGTTGACGAACTCGATCTTGCCGAACAACGTTGCCGCGCCGCTGGATTCGAGCCATCGCAACCGTACCAACGGCGTGCGACCGATGATGTCTCGGACCGACCCGACGGGCGTCGGTGTACGTCCGATGTCGGCGATCGTCGACAGTTCCGTCATGAATGCTTCCTCTCGTAATCCACCCGGCTCGTGCACACCCGTGGATCCTCAATCTATCGGCGAACATCAACGTTGTAATCGGTTGAACTCGAGGCGATTCTTAGTGTTGGTTTGCGCGCGTCGTCGAGTAAGACTGTTGACTCCGACGTTCCTGCCGCCGCGGGCTGCTCGTGTCGAACAACGGCAGCCGCGTTTCGACGGATCTTCTCACGAGAGGCAACATGTCATACGAACTTGGGCGACGCCGATTCCTGGGGCTGAGTGCGGCTCTACTGGGATCGGGGCTGTTGGCGGCGTGCGGCGAACCGCCTGTGCCACGTGCGGTGGCCAACGGTTCGACCGTTCCCGTGTCGGGAGGTCGATTCACGTACCTCAACGAGAAGCTCATCGACGGATATCAACAGCAGAGCACGGGATCGTGGCATGTCGCTCAGGTCTGGAACCAGCTCGTGGAGAGACTGTTCTACTACGACGCAGGTGGGAATTTCGTACCGCATCTCGCAACGGGATACACCGAGAACGACGACCGAACCGAGTTCGGTCTGACGATCCGACAGGGCGTGACGTTCTCCAATGGTGAACGCCTCGATGCGGCGGCCGTCGCAGAGAACCTGAACTTCCTCGGCAAGGGGGACAAGGAGCGCGGCCTGCCGCGATCGGCGTACTTCCCGACGACGTACGGCGAGGCCGTGGCCGTCGACGACTATCAGGTCCGCGTTCGACTGACCGCGCCGTTCGGAGACTTCATTCAGAAGCTGGGCGCCTGGACTACCGTCGGAATCCTCGCGCCGGAGACCATCAGGGCGGGTCTTGAGGAACAATCGGATCTCCGAAAGATCCACGGCACAGGTCCTTTCGTGGTCGAGTCCTGGCTTCCCAGCAAGGAAGTGGTTCTGAGGCGCCGAGAGGACTACGCCTGGGCACGCGACGACGCGGCGCACAACGGGCCTGCCCACCTCGAGCGCGTCACCGTCCAGCAGGTCGTCGAGCCGTCCCTGCGTACGGGGTCGTTGCAGGCCGGCCAAGTCGACCTGATCCATTACGTACAGCCGACCGAAGAGCCGTTTGTCGCCAGAGATTTCGCCCTGATCGCGCCGAGCTTCTTCGGAAGCGTGTGGGGCCTGCAGCTTCGCCTCACTGCAGCTCACCTCGACGATATCCGTGTTCGAAAGGCGTTGACGCACGGCGTGGATCGTGCCGACATTCTGACCACGAATTACCCGAGCGGTGCATGGAAGGAAGCGAAGTCGACGTTCAACGACGTCGTCCCGGGAACACTCGACCTGCGTGATCGATTCGCGTACGACCCGGATCTTGCGAACAGTCTGCTGGACGACGCCGGGTGGACCGAATACGACGGCGACGGATACCGTGTGAAAGACGGTGAGCAACTCAGCTTCCTGATCTATCCGTCGGTTTACATCACGACGTCTGAGGCAGATCTTCAGTTGATCGCACAGCACTGGCGTCGTATCGGGGTGCGGTTGCAGATCGAGGGCACGGATTTCTCCAACTACAACTCGGTGACGGCACAACCGAGTGTGCCGCTCTACGAGAACCATTGGCTCGCCGGGAGTCAGACCGAGATGTGGCGTTGGTGGCACAGTTCGCAGGCAAACCAGTTCAAGGCGCCCGGCCCCGAACTCGACGCTTTGTTGGACACTCTCGTTCAGGCCACGTCGAATGCCGAACGGATCGAGGCGTCGAAAGCAGTGCAGGAATACGTGATCGACAACGCCTACTACATCCCCGTACACGAATTCATCCAGACCTGGGGCGCGTCCAATCGCTTGAAGGGATTATCGGTCGACGGTCTCGGCCTGATCAACTTCTACGACGCGTGGATCGGCGACGACACGGACAGGGACCAGTGATGGCAGCGGTATCTCCCACGGCCCGGTACGCGATCTCCAGAGTCGGCCAGGCACTCGTCACGATTCTGATCGTGTACGTCCTCGTGTTCGTGATCGTGACGCTGCTTCCCGGCGACCCTGTGTCGGGCAGGCTGAGCAACCCCGAGTACGGCTATTCGCAGGCTGAGATCGACGAGATGCTCGTGTATTTCAAACTGGATCAACCTGCGTGGCAGCAACTTCTGACCGCCCTCGAACGGTTGCTGCACGGCGATCTCGGGTTGTCGTACGCGTCGAACATTCCGGTGACGACGCTGCTGTGGTCGGGCGTACCGTCGACGCTTCAGTTGGCCGGCACGGCTTTCGTGTTCGCAGTCGTCCTCGCGGCGGCCATTGCCGTCGGCGCGTTCTTCCTTCCCGCTCGGTTCGGAGGCGGCGTGCTTCGCGCGTTCCCGTCGCTGTTCTTGTCGTTGCCGAACTTTCTGATCGGCCTCGTCGTGATCAACGTCTTCTCATTTCAGCTGGGCTGGTTCGTTCTGAGTGATTTCCGGAGCGCCGACGCGTTGATCTACCCCGCCGTGACCTTGGCCATCCCCGCCTCGGCGCCGATCGCGCAGGTGTTCATCTCGGCGCTGGATACCGCGCGCGCAGAGCAGTATTCGACGGTAGCGATCTCGAAAGGCATTGGTCGGGTGGGTTTGTTGACGCGCCATCTGCTCCCCAACGCGGCGCTTCCCACGCTGACCATCACGGCGATCATCGTCGGCGATCTGCTCGGTGGATCGATCATCACCGAGGCCATCTTCGGAAGAACGGGCGTGGGAACCGTCGTCGAGAAGGCCGTCAGTGAACAGGACGTCCCGGTGCTGCAGGCGGCTGTCGTCTTGGCAGCGGCACTGTTCTTGATCATCAATCTGATTGTGGATCTCGTCTATCCGGCGCTGGATCCACGCCTTCGTGGGGCGCGCGGGAGCATCACTGTGACACCGGCCCAGTACGCGAAACAACGGGAGGGTTAGAGATGGTCGCCATTTCCGCGACACCGCTGGCACGAATTCGGCCGGCGGCGAGAAGCTTCGGCGACATCTACACGGTGTTGGCGTTGGTGGTGGTAGCCGTCGTCGTGGCGTGGGCGCTGACTCCTGCTCTGTTCACCGATCAAGACCCGTACATGGGCATCACGGCCAACAAATTCCAGGCTCCGTCGATCGAGCATCTGTTCGGCACCGACCAACTCGGTCGAGACATCCTGGCTCGTGTCATCCACGGCACACGATCTGCAGTGCTCACCGCGTTGGTCGCGGTCGTCATCGGGCTCGTCGCAGGCAGCGTCGTGGGACTGGTTGCGGGATTCTTCGGACGAACGGCGGACGCGATACTGGGACGGCTCATCGATGCACTGCTGGCGATCCCGGGTTTTCTTCTCGCAGTGATCGTCGTGGTGTCTCTCGGATTCGCCAGCGTGAATGCCGCTATCGCGGTGGGTATCTCGTCGATCGCCGTGTTCGCTCGTCTGATCCGGTCCGAAACACTTCGAGTGAAGAACCGTGCATTCGTCGAATCGTCACGTGTGATCGGTGGCGGCAGACTCGTGGTGCTGTTCCAGCACGTGCTGCCCAACGTCTACCGATCCGTGTTGGCACTCGCGGTCCTTCAGTTCGGTCTTGCGATCATCAACATCTCGGCGCTCGCCTTCCTCGGATACGGAAATCCGCCGCCGAGCCCCGACTGGGGCTTGCTCGTCGCCGAGGGCAAGGACTTCTTCTATCGCTATCCGTGGTTGGTGTACGGTCCGGGCGCCGTGATGGTGCTGTCGGTGCTTGCACTGAATCAGTTGAGCAAATCGATCGGTAGGGACAAGTGACATGACTGCCATCTCCGAATACACCGAACAAACCATCGCCGACGACGCTTCGGCGCCATTGCTCACGGTCCGTGATCTCGCGGTGTCGTACAGCGGTGACCTCGAGGCACCGACGGTATCGGGAGTGTCGTTCGACGTGCCCGCCGGAACGACGGTTGCCGTCGTCGGCGAGTCCGGGTCGGGAAAGTCGACCGTCGTCAACGCCATTTTGAATTTGCTCGAGGATCGAGTCGCAGTCGGTGGCTCTGTGGAATTCGGCGGACGGAACGTACTGCGCCTGCGCGAGCGGGAATTCCGCCGCATCCGCGGTCGGCGAATCGGCTTCGTCCCACAGGACCCGACCGCCTCACTCGACCCCGTTCGGAGAATCGACCGTCAGATATTCGAGGCGTACCGCGCCTCCGGTCTTCCTGAGTACTCCAGGTCGTCCGATCACCACGCCCAAGCGGCCGAGCTTCTCCGGTCGGTCGGAATCGTCGATCCCGACCGTGCGCTGCACTCGTACCCGCATCAACTGTCCGGCGGCCAACTCCAGCGCGTGCTGATCGGCATCGCGATCTCGCAGAGACCCGAACTGATCGTGGCCGACGAGCCGACCTCCGCACTCGACGTGACGATCCAGAAGACGATTCTCGATCTGATCGACCGTCTGAAGTCCGAACACGGACTGTCCGTTCTGTTGATCACGCACGATCTGTCGTTGGCATCCGAGCGTTCGGAGACGGTCGTGGTGCTGAATGCGGGGCGAGTCGAGGAGACCGGGTCGTCGGTCGACGTGCTGCGTGATCCCCGGTCCGCCTACGCCCGAGCTTTGATCGACGACATTCCGAGCATCGAGCCCGATCGATTCGAGACGGCCAAGGCAGGGCGTCCCGTGCCCGGGCCAGAGCCTGCGCTCGTAGTCACCGATGTACGGAAGACGTTCCACAACGGGCGGCACCACACCGAGGCTCTGAAGGGAGTGTCCTTCGAGATCCCCGAGGGCCGAACTCACGCACTCGTCGGCGAATCCGGTTCCGGCAAATCGACTCTCGCGCGAATCGTGCTGAGACTGGAAGAACCCGATACCGGTCACGTCCTCGTCGCCGGACAGGATGTGTCCCACCTCGGAAAGCGGGAAATCAAGAATGCCCGCCGCAATCTGCAGTTGGTGTATCAGAATCCTTTTCATTCGCTCGATCCCACCTATTCGGTGGGCCGGCTGGTTGCCGAGCCGCTGGTGCGTTACAAGGTCGGGACGCGAACCGAACGACGTGAGCAGGCGCGTCGCGTACTCGGCCTCGTCGGTCTCGACGAGTCCTATCTCGATCGCCGGATCACCAAGCTGTCCGGTGGTCAGCGCCAACGCGTCGCCATCGCACGAGCCTTGAGTCTGAGTCCGAAGATCCTGATTCTCGACGAGCCGACGTCGGCTCTCGACGTCACCGTGCAGGCGCAAATTCTCGAGGTTCTGGTCGATCTGCAGGTGAAGCTCGGGCTCAGTTACCTGTTCATCTCGCACGACCTGAGCGTGGTCCGACAGTTCGCCGACACGGTGACGGTGCTGCGACACGGCGTCGTGCAGGAACACGGTGAGACAGCGGACGTGTTCGACGACCCCCGCACGGAATACACCTCGAGACTCGTCGAGTCCATTCCGAAAACAGTTGTCCGACAATAACTGCGAAGAACAGGAGTCAGCCCATGACAGCATCACCCGATACCGCGGTCGGTCTGGACGTCGTTCCGGTTGCCGGCTACATCGGAGCACAGATCACCGGTGTGGATCTGCGCGACGATCTCGACGAAGGAACCGTCGCCGAGATCCAGCGAGCGTTGAACGAATACAAGGTCGTGTTCTTCCGTGACCAACAGATCGGCCATGCCGAGCAGGTTGCTTTCGCGCGGAAGTTCGGCAAGGTGACGCCCGCGCATCCGCACGAGGAGAATGCCCCGGACGGATTCCCCGAGATCTTGCCCATCGACAGCAGGCGATACGACAAGAACCTCGGTCGCAAGCGCACGTCGTACGATCACAGCTGGCACACCGATGTCACGGCGCTGATCAACCCGCCCGCCGCGTCGATATTGCGCGCCGACATCCTGCCGCCGTACGGAGGCGACACTGCGTGGACGAATCTCGTTGCGGCATACGAAAACCTGCCGAAACAGTTGCGCGACTTCGTCGACACACTCGAGATCAAACATCGGTTCCAGGCTCGTGCCGCGGAGGGGAGCCAACGCGACCGAAAGATCAAGGAAGCAAACCTGGTTGCGTACCATCCGGCGGTTCGGGTGCACCCGTTGACCGGGGAACGTGCCTTGTTCGTCAGCCCCGGCTTCACCCGCGGAGCCCGTGAAATTCGCGGGTTCAGCCCCGACCAGAGCGAACGCTTGCTGAAACTCCTGTGGGCCGAGGCGACCAAGACCGAATACACGGTGCGATTCCAGTGGCAGCCGGGCAGTGTCGCATTCTGGGACAACCGGGCCACAGCACACCTCGCTATCGCCGATGCGGGCCACCTCGGGCACGACCGCGTTCTCTATCGCGTCACGCTGGAAGGTGATGTACCCAAGGGGGTCGACGGACGTGAATCCGTCGCGGTCTCCGGTGATCCGTTCTACGGCTCGTGAGCAGATATCTCCGGTTCACGGTCAATCTGATCCCGGGACCGCTTCAGGTTCGGGACGAGAACGGGGTGTCGCACCCGTTCGTCGACATCGATGACTTCGTCCGCTCGGCGCAGCTCGCCGAGCAGGCGAAGCTCGACGCGGTGTTCATCGCCGATTCGCAGGGCATCCCGCCGGATGGACGCGGGTTCGCGTATCTCGACCCGCTGGTCGTTCTACCCGCGTTGGCGAGAGAGACCGAGCACGTCGGGCTCGTCGCGACGGCGTCGACGACGTATGCCACCCCGTACGCGCTGGCTCGGTCCATCCTGTCGATCGACCACGTGTCGCATGGTCGCGCAGGGTGGAACATCATCACGACGATGGATCCGACGGTGGCCCGTAATTTCGGTCTCGACACCCCGCCGACGCGTGACGAACGATATCGGCGTGCACACGAATTCACGAAAGTGGTCGTTGCACTGTGGGAATCGTGGCGCGATGACCTGACGCAATCGTGGGACCTGAACGCCCTCGATCGTGCGCCCATCGATCATGACGGCGAGTTCTACTCGGTGGCGGGCCCGCTGCAGCTGCCGCGTTCGCGGCAGGGAAGGCCGGTGCTGTTCCAAGCGGGCGGCTCCGATCAGGGAATCGACGCTGCCGCCGAGTTCGCCGACGCCGTCTTCTCGGTCGGATCGACGGAGAGCTCCTCCCGCGACTATCGCGAGCGACTGAACAAGGAAACGAGAAACAAGCGCGGTGAGGCGTCGGGAGTTCTCGTACTGCCTGGGATCTTCTTCACCCTCGGCAGCACAGAGGACGAGGTACGCCGTCTGTTGCACGACGCGGAGAACGCACTCGACGGAACCGATGCGCTGCACCGGTTCGCCGCCCGTTTCGATCTCGAAGCCGAGGTCCTCGATCTCGACGGCCCGGTGCCACCGGAGGTCGCTGTGGCCGACAGCTCCCGGTCGATCGGGTTCGCGCAGGGCGGGGTCGACTTGGCGAGAGACAGGCCGGATCTGACGTTGCGTCGGTTCATCGTTCTCGGCGGCGGCGGCCATAGACGTGTATTCGGCACACCGGAGACCGTTGCCGACGAGCTGATCGGGTGGGCAGATCGTGGCGCTGCCGACGGTTACACGGTCTTCGCGGAGTCGTTGCCTCAGTTCGCCGATCACATCGTTCCGTTGTTGCAGGCGCGCGGAGTACATCGGCGCGATTACTCCGGGACGACGCTTCGGGACAATTTCGCACAACACACCGGCTGACGAATCAGCCGGAGCAGAGGAGTAGAAGTGACAGACATCGGAACTCGCAAGCTTGGATCCGACGGGCCGGTTGTGTCATCGATCGGGTTGGGCTTCATGTCCTTTCGTACCGGTTCCGGGCCGCACGACGAGCACGATGCACGCGCCGTCGTCGACGCGGCGCTCGACTCGGGAATCACCCTGTTCGACACCGCCGACGTCTACGGGCCCGAGCACAGCGAAATTCTGCTCGGGCGTGTGTTGAAGGGCCGACGCGACAAGGCCGTCGTGGCTACGAAGTTCGGCAATCCTCTCGATCGGAACACCAATCCGAACCCCCGCATCGACGGGCGTCCCGACTACGTGCGTCGTGCGATCGAGGGCTCGCTGCGCCGGCTGGGCGTGGATCACGTCGACCTGTACTACCTCCACCGTGTCGATCCCGAGGTCCCCATCGAGGACACCGTCGGCGCGCTGTCCGAGTTGGTGGGGGCCGGAAAGGTGCTGCACATCGGGTTGTCCGAGGCAGGCCCCGGCACCATTCGACGGGCGCATGCGGTTCATCCCATCGCCGCGATTCAGAGTGAGTGGTCTCTGTTCAGTCGTGACATCGAAAGTTCGACGGTCCCGATCGCGCGGGAACTGGGTATAGGCGTCGTTCCGTATTCGCCCCTGGGACGTGCCTGGTTGACCGGCGCGGTGCAGTCGAAGTCGGACGTCAAGCAGGCGCTGGGAGCACACCCGCGGTTCGCCGACGAGAACTTCGAGCACAATCGCGCGCTTGCCGCCGAGGTGACCTCTGTCGCAGCGGAATTGGGTCTCAGACCGTCATAGGTCGCCTTGGCCTGGATCCTGGGCCGCGGTGACGACGTCGTGCCGATTCCGGGTACGCGGCATTCCGAGTACGTGCGAGAGAACGCCGGTGCGTCGAATGTGGCTCTGTCGCAGCATCAGATCGATCGTCTGGAGAAGCTGGCAGGTCGAGTCGCGGGACACCGCTCACTGCGGCCCCAGAATTTGGGCACCGAAGCGCCGTTGCCGAGTGCGCAACGATGAGCCGAGACTTCCTCTGGTACATTCCCAACACCGTCGAGCCAGGTCACCGAGGTGACGACACGGTGGACGGGTGGGGCTCGCTGGAGTTCTCGGTCGAGCAGGCCCGGCTCGCCGAGCAACACGGCTGGGGCGGTGCATTGATCGGCACCGGCTGGGGTAGACCCGATACGTTCACCGTCGCGACGGCACTCGCGGCTCGGACGAAAACGTTCACACCTCTCATCGCGATTCGTCCCGGATACTGGCAGCCGGCGCACTTCGCCAGCGCGGCAGCGACGCTGTATCGGCTGTCTCGTGGGCGCGTGTTCGTCAACATCGTGAGCGGCACCGACGACCTGAGCGCGTACGGCGACGGCGAGTTCGACAAGTCGCGTCGCTACGACCGCACACGCGAGTTCCTACGCATCGTCCGTCGGCTGTGGTCCGAGGAGAACGTCACGGTCGACGGGAAGTTCTGGCAGCTCCAGAATTCGACGGCCGTGCCCCGATTACCCGACGGTGAGCGGCCGCGGTTGTACTTCGGTGGTGCCTCGGCGGCCGCGGAGGAAGTCGCAGCGGCCGAAGCGGACGTGCAGTTGTTCTGGGGCGAGCCTCTCGACGGGGTGGCCGAACGCATCGATCGTCTGAAGGTGTTGAGCGACAAAGTCGGACGCGAACACGCTCCCTTACAGTATGGCCTGCGAGTCACGACGTTGATTCGTGACACCCACGAGGAAGCATGGAGCGACGCCGAAGCAAAAGTACAGCAGATGGCCAAGTCCGTGGACCCCCTGCTCACTGCGAACCCCCGCGGCGCGACCGGGCAGCAGCGGCTGTTGGATCTCGCGGCGCGCGGGGACGTGCTCGACTCCAATCTCTACACCGCCCCCGGTCGTTACGGCGGCGGCGGTGCGGGAACGACGTGGCTCGTCGGGACGGCGACGGAAGTCGCGGAGTCGCTCGAACGCTACGCAGCGTTGGGAGTGACGCACTTCGTGTTGTCGGATACCCCGTACGCGCGGGAAGTCGTACGAATCGGTGAGGAACTGCTTCCTCTGTTGCGAGACGGCTGATTGCCGGGCGGGGTGTTCGGGAAGGTTTGCAGCGAAGGAGTCCGTGGAAGCCGAACGACAGTCCATTCGATGTCGTCATGGGAGAAGACCATGCATGGAACGTTCACCTTCATCGGCAATGCAACGTGCTTGATCTCGGTCGGCGACATCACGTTGCTGACCGACCCGAACTTTCTCCATGCAGGCGAGTACGCGTACCTGGGCCACGGATTGGTGTCCAAACGTCTGCGAGAACCGGCGTTGTCGATCGATCGACTGCCTCCCATCGATGCCGTCGTTCTGTCTCACCTACACGGAGACCACTGGGATCGGCGCGCCCAGAAACAGCTGGATCGTGAGACCCCCATCATCACCACGGGGCACGCGGCGACGAAATTGGGCAGTCGCGGATTCCTCGACGCGCGCCCGGTGAAGACATGGGAGTCCCAGACCATCGAGCGACGCGGTACTCGCGCTACCGTGACGTCGATGCCGGGACGTCACGGCCCGCGCTGGGCAGTTGCCACACATCTCGTGCCACCCGTGATGGGCAGCATGATCGAGTTCTCGCGCGTCGGGCCGGAGCACGATTCGGAGAAAGTCGAGCTGCGTATCTACATCTCGGGCGACACGCTCGTGGTCGACGACCTTCTGGAAATCCCGCGACGGTATCCGTCGATCGACACCGGCGTGTTCCACCTCGGCGGCACGACGCTACCGTTCGGGCAGTCGCCTCGACGCGGCTTGATGGTCACGATGGATGCACACCAGGGAGTTCGCGCGATCCGATTGATCGATCCGGACCGGGCGATTCCCATTCACTTCGACGACTACGGCGTGTTCTCGTCCCCGCTCGAAGACTTTCTTCGTGAGGCCGACGCCGACGGAATAGGAGACAAGGTTCTGTACGTGGAGAGGGGGCGCACCGTCTCCATCGGCGAGGATCGGTCATGACGTCGCGGAGCTGTTGCCCGAGCGAACCGTCGCGAGCCGCCGCACGCCGTACAGAACAGCTCCGACCGCCAGCAGCACCAGTGCACGCAGCCAGGTCTCCGCCGACTGCTGCGTGGCCAGGACGATGCACGTCACGACAGCCAGAACAGGGAACACCGTCGGAACTCGGAAATGATCCCCGCGCGCATCGTCTCGTCGAAGAACCAAAACGGCCACGTTCGTGCTCACGAACACGACCAGCAGAAGCAGGACGACGGTCTCGGCGAGAGCCGCGACCGATCCCGTCGCGCACAGGACCATGGCGACGGCAGTGGTCGCGACGATGGCTGCCCACGGAGTGCGCCGATTCGGCAGTACTCTGCTCAACGCCGACGGAAGAAGTCCGTCGCGTGCCATGCCGAACGTCAATCGCGACGCCATGATCATGGTCAGCAGGGCGCCGTTCGCGACCGCGATCAGCGCGACCAGGCTGAACAGCCACGGCGGGAATCCCGCGTCTGCCTTGTTCACGACCTCGAGCAGGGGCCCGCTCGACCCGGCAAGGGTGTCCGCATCGACGACGGTCGACACTGCCAGACCGACCAGGATGTAGACCGCTCCGGCCGCTACGAGCGCGCCCAACAACGCGCGCGGATACACGCGGCGAACATCCGTCACTTCTTCTGCCACGTTCGCCGAGGTTTCGAAACCGACGAAGGAGTAGAAGGCGAGGAGTGCGGCTCCCAGGACAGCGAAAGCGGGGGTGGTTCCGTCGGCGAACTCGAGAACGCGTGACGGTGAACCTTCGCCGCGCCCGAGGACGAGCCCGGCAAGCGCGATGATCGTCACGAGCCCGGACACTTCGACGACCGTCATCACCAGGTTGGCTCGCATGGACTCGGTGATGCCGCGCGCGTTCAACATCGCGACCGCCGCCAGGAAGATCAAAGCAGCTGCCACACTTGGTATCTCGACGAAGACCTGTAGGTAGTCGCCCGCGAAGGCGAGCGCAAGACCGGCAGCGCTGGTCACACCCGCAGCAAGCATCGAGAATCCGACCATGAACGACACGAACGGCCGTCGGTAAGCCCTCTCGGCGAACACGGCTGCTCCACCGGCTCGGGGGTACTTGGTGACCAACTCCGCGTAGGACGCCGCCGTCAGCATCGCCATCAGTAGTGCGACCAAGAGGGGCAGCCAGATGGCCCCGCCGACCTCACCCGCGATTTCGCCCACCAGCGCGTAGATTCCGGCGCCCAGGACGTCGCCGAGAATGAACACGAACAGCATCTTCCCGGTGATCGCACGCTTCAACGGTGTCGAGGTGTTCGGAGGTGAGGTTGTTCCAGGCTCGTTCGTGACCATGTGCGTGTGTGCCCGTTCCATGCACGCACGAAACGAAAACCGGGTGGGGGGAGGCGAGTGGTATCCCAGCACGGTGGCCGGGGGCGACGCTGTAAACCGACTACTCCTCCGGCGAATCGCGTGCTACGTGTCGCCGCCCCTCGTTTTCGTGACGACCGCAGGTCCAGTCGCCGAAAAGTCAGCAGAGAGAACTGAATTCGCGGCGCCGCACACAAGGTCTTGTGCCGTCCGTCGGTGACTTTGGACTCTGTGCCCCCGCTGCGCGCGCTGCGAATGTTCATTGACGAAACAGTGGAACCGCAACGAGTGGAGTTCTCGCGTGTACGAAAGATGGGGTGCCCTCGTTGTCGTGGGGCTGGCCGGGGCGGGGATCGCGTCTGTCGTGATGGGATTCTCGGTGTGGTTCGTTGCGTTGTTCTGTCTGCTGGCCCTCGTCGGGGCCGTGGACATGTTGTCGACCATGTCGGGCGGCCTGGAGACAGGGCGGGTCGTCGACCCTGTGCCGTCGCAGAACATGTCGGACGGGCGGAGACGTCAGCGGGCCCGTCGGAGTCGAACACAGCGATACACGACCCCGACGGCGAGAACCGCGACGCCGACGCCGATCGCCGGCGCGGGCAAGGTCGCCATGAGCGCGACGCATCCCACGGCCCCCACTGCTTGAACAGGTCGGGGATACCGACGATCGTCCGGCGCCTGCGTCCACGCGCTGACGTTGGCGATCAGGTAGTACAGCAGAACCCCGAACGACGAGAACCCGATCGCACCGCGAAGGTCGACGGTGAGAACCAGAACTCCGACCACCACGGCGAGGGTGATCTCGGCGCGGTGGGGTACCGCGAAGCGCGGATGCACCGCTGACAGACAGCGCGGTAGGTCGCGGTTGCGAGCCATCGCCAGCGATGTACGCCCGATCCCCGCGATGAGCGCCAGCAGAGCACCCAGCGCTGCCAGCGAGGCGCCGACGCGCACGATCGGGGCGGCCCATGATTGGCCCGCCGTGGTCACGACATCGACCAGCGGTGCGGTAGACGCAGCGAGCTGATCGGGTCCCAGCACCGCGAGGACCGTCACCGCGACGACGGCGTAGACGCACAGAGCGATCGCCAGAGCCGTGATGATGGCGCGGGGGATCGTTCGGCGTGGGTCCACGACTTCTTCACCCATCGTGGCGATGCGCGCGTAGCCGGCGAATGCGAAGAAGAGTAGTCCGGCCGATTGAAGGATTCCGTACCAGCCGTGGTCGATACTCGCCGAGGCGTCGGGCAGACGCGTCGGTGCCGACAGCCCGACGAGCGTGGTTCCCACCAGAACGACCAGGACGAGTGTCACGAGCACCTTGGTCAGCGCCGCGGTTCTCGTCACGCCGACGTAGTTGACGGAGGCGAGCACCACCACCGCGGCCACGGCAGCGAGTTTCGTGTACTCGTCGGGTACTGCGTAGTGGGCGAACGTCAACGCCATCGCGGCGCAACTTGCAGTCTTGCCGATCACGAAACTCCACCCGGCGAGGAACCCCGGCCAGTGCCCGAGCCGTTCTCGGCCGTAGACGTAGGTACCACCGGACGTCGGATATTGGGCAGCCAACTGCGCCGACGACAGGGCGTTGCACACGGCGACGATCGCGGCGACAGCAAGACCAACGAGCAGACCGACGCCCGCGGCTGCCGACGCCGGGGCGAACGCCGCGAACACACCTGCGCCCATCATCGATCCGACGCCGATCACGATCGCGTCGGACAGCCCCAACCGCCGCGCAAGGGCCCCGCCAGATGTCACGTGTCCTCCAGACTGTGTGCGTGTCGTCATCTTCCTCTGGCGGCACATCACCGCTCGGCGAGGGTGACGGATGGCGCCCCGGCATACTGGAGTAGACAGTAAGTATGTCCGACGATGCCGCCGCGAAGTCCCACGAGATATCCACTCCCGCCCGGTTCCGGTTTCCACGTCGGCTCCGACAAGTGGATCCGGCGCGCCGAGGAATCGTGTTGGCGTGGTTGGCATTCACCGTGACGTTCGGCGGCGCGAGATTGGTGACGTGGCTGATCCAAATCGACACCAGCAACGTCGGCGACGTGTCCGCCGGCGGCGTACACCTTCACCATTACCTGTGGGGGATACTGATTCTGGCGGGAGTGGCCGTATTCGGGCTCGTCGACCGCTCACCCAGAAGTCGGTCCTGGATGGGAGCGGCACTGGGAATCGGTCTCGGTCTGATCGTGGACGAAGCAGCGCTGTTGATCACTCTGGAGGACGTGTACTGGCACACCGAGGGGTGGTCCTCGATTGCGTTGGCGATCAGTCTGATCGGCGTCGTCGGTACAGGTCTCGTGCTGACTCGCAGCGGCGCGAAAAGAGACTTCAGTCGGTGAGGGTCACGTCGACGTCGTCGAGTTTCTTCAGGAACGGGCAGATCGATTTCGCTTGAGCCAGAACGTTGTCGGGGTTCGCGAAGTTCGGCAGCGACACAGCGAGAGAGTACGTGGCGTCGTAGCCGACGCCGTCCGTGTCGGACAGGCTGACCGAACCTTCGACGGACACGTCGTCGATGCTTTCACCGGCCGTGCCTGCAGAGATGCGGACGGACTCGAGCAGACACGACGCCAACGCCGCGGCCATCAGTTGTTCGGGGTTGGTGGATCCACCGGTTCCACCAAGTTCCGAGGGTTCGTGCACGTCCAACGTCAGAGCGCCGTCGCTTGCTTCGACGGATCCGGGTGTCGCGGTCACCTGTGCGGTGTAGAGGATTGAGGGCATGGCGTCCGCATGCCCGAGCCGGACCGTCGCGAAACGTGGGGGTCACGGCCTGTCGACACGACGACCAAGCCGAAGTTGTGCACCGGCATTCTTCTGATCGGTTACACAACTTCGATCTCGTCGGACGAAGTGGCGGTGCTACTGCACTTGCGTCTTCTCGAACGCGCTGAACGGAGTCGGGTCGTCGACGTGCAGCTTGCCGTCGGCGATGTGACCGGCAAAGGCCCATAAGTTGGCTTGACGCGGCGCAATGAGGACCGGACCGTCCTGGATCGTGAAATCGATGTCGTGCAGTACGTCGGTCTGGAAGTCCGTCAGATTCTGGGTGTGCTCGCGGAAGGTATCGCGGTCGACGGTGTCGAGTTTGCGTGCTTCCTGTGCGAACGTCCAGACGGCCAGCCAGTCGGTGCTGACGCTGCCGTCGTGCGGAGTCTTGACCTTGCCTTCCGGGTCGTACTTCGCGAGCTGGTCCTCGTACTCCTTCCACGTGGCGAACTGCGCCGCATCCTCACCCTTTTCGAGCGCGACGGAGTTCGGGATTCCTGAGTCGGAGACGACCTTGATGGTTGCGTCTTCCATGACGTTGTTGCTGAGCACCAACGGAATTCGCAGGTTCTGGTCGACGGCAGCTTGGACCAGTGCGGTCAGCTTTTCCGGCGTGTAGATCATGCCGCCCCACACGTCCGGGTTCGCCGCCTTGATCTTGGCGATGACGGGCGCGTAATCGGTCGTGTCGGGCGCGATCTCGATGATCTCGACATCGTCGACGCCGGCATTTCGGTACCCGAGCTTCGCATTCTCGATGTACGGAGTATTGCCTGCGTACGCGACGTAGACGGCCTTCTTCGGCTTGAACCTGGCGCCGCCCAGGTACGTTCCCTGAGCCGCGCCGGCGCAGTTGAGTGCAGCGATCATCGACAGCTCGTTCGAGACGTCGGCAGCGGCGCAGCCCATCGGGAACCAGTTGACGACGCCTGCCTGTTTGCCGATCTCGGCGAGACCGTCGCCGCTGTTGCCGCCGATGAACGCGACGACGTCGTCCTCGTTCACGAGCTTGCGTGCGCCCGCGATGACGTTGGCCGGCTGACCTTTCGTGTCGTAGACGATGACGTTGAGCTTCTTGCCGTTGATGCCGCCCTGGTCGTTGACGGCCTTCTCGGCGATCTCGGCAACCAATGCTGGATCCTGGAACGCGGACGGCGACGACGACAGCGGCGCGATGAAGCCGACGTTGATCGTGTCGGAGTCGCTGTCGCCACCCCCGGAGCATCCGGCGGCCAGGAGCGACAATGCGGACAAGCCGATCAGACCCGCACGGAACTTACGTGTGAACATGGTTTTCCTTCGTGATCAGGGGTGTAGATAGGTGTGTTCGACGTGCTCGGTGGCGTCGACCAGTTCGTCGCGTGAGAGCTCGAGTGCGGTTCGGCCGTCGGCGAGTACGAGGGTGCGATCGGCGATGGCAACCGCAGTCTCCACGTGCTGCTCGACTACGACCACGCTGATGCCTCGGTCTCGGGCCTGCTCGCCGACGACACGCGCGATCAGGGTTCGGACGGCCGGGCTGAGTCCGAACGTCAATTCGTCGAGCAACACGACACGCACGTCACGCAGAAGCGCGCGGCCGACGGCGGCCAGCTGCTGTTGACCTCCGCTGAGGCTTCCGGCGGGTACGTCGCGACGATCGGCGAGCTGTGGGAAGAGGTCGAAGAAGTCGCGTTCGTCGATGTGCGCGAGCGCAAGGTTCTCGGCCAGGGTCAAGCTTCCGAACAGCGATCGACCCTTGACGACCAGACCGATGTGTTTCTTGCATCGCCGGTACGGAGTACCCGCGAGCAAGCGCCCGTCGACCACGACCGATCCGGACTGTGGCTTCACGAAACCCGAAATGCCCAGCAATGCACTGGATTTGCCCGCGCCGTTCTTGCCGATGACACAGACCACTTCGCCGGGTGCGACGTCGAGATCGAAGTCCCACAGCCCCGCGCCGTTGCCGTAGTCGACGGTCAGGCCCTTCACGTGCAGGCCAGCGGTGTCGATTGCCATCGTCATGCGGTCACCTCGGTGCGTTTCTGGGTCACTCCGCCGGCTCCGCTCCCGGCCGGTGGAGCTCCGGATTCTTCCTCGCCGAAATAGATGGACCGAACCATCGGATGATCGAGGATCTCGGAAGTGGGGCCGTGCGCGACGACGGACCCCGCTTCGAGAACGTAGATGTCGTCGCAGACTTCGGTGACGACGTCCAAGTTGTGCTCCACCAACAGTATTGCGATGTCCGAGGTGTCACGAATGTTCTTGACGGTGTCGACGACGCGTCGTCGTGCATCGAGGCTGAGCGCGGCGGCCGGCTCGTCGAGCAACAGCACGGACGGATCCTGCACGACGGCGCGCGCCAGATTCACTCGTGCGTGCCAACCGAGAGACAGTTCCTCGACGCGCTTGTGGCGTATGGTGTCGAGACCGTGGGCCACGAGAACCTCGTCGACCCGTGCAAATTCCTGGGCGCCGGGCCGACCGGACCGAACAATGCTGGCAACGACCGACTTTCGGCTCCTGACTTCCGTAGCGGAGAGGAGATTCTCTTCCACGGTGAGGTCCTCGAACAGCAGGTAGTCCTGGAACGTGCGGCTGAGGCCGTGACGGGCCCGAGCGGGTGCGGTCGTCCTCGTCACGTCCTTGCCGTCGACCTCGACGGTGCCCGACGTGACGCGCTGATACCCGGTGATGGCGTCGATCGCGGTGCTCTTTCCTGCGCCGTTGGCTCCGAGTAGTCCGACGATTCGGCCCTCGGGCACCGACAAGGACACGTCGTTCAGAATCCTGTGGTCTCCGATGTCGACGGACAGGTCACTGACGTTCAAGCGTGGCATGCACCTTCTCCTTCTGTACGGGAGCCGATCGAAACGTGCGAAACGCCGCGCCGCGGAGCCGAAGGAACTGGCCGACGACACCGTCGGGTTCGGTGGTCAGAACGAGGATCATGTTCGCGGCGAAGAACAACGACAACCAGTCGTTGATGTCGGGTGTGAAGGACAGGATGCTCGCGAGTAGCCCACCCGGCGCGAACAATCCGGCAAGCACAGCGCCTGCGAGATGCCCTGTGCCCGCGAGGATCGTGAACGCGATCAGTGCGAGCGAATCGCTGTAGGTGAAGCCCTCCAACGTGATCTGGCCCTTGGAGATGAACCCGCGCTGAATCGCCAGCAGTATGCCGGCCAGACCCCACAACGTTCCGGAAAGCAGGATGGACGTGAATTTCGCTCGCACAGCGTTGATTCCGAGAGCGGCGGGCAGGCGCTCGTCCTGGCGCACCGACAGCAGATATCGGCCGACAGCAGAGCGTCGAATGTTCGCGACGACGATCAGCCCCACGATCAGCACGGTCCACGCCAGCAGTGCGAAGTTCTGAGGTTCGACGATGTTGCTGAACGAGATCCCGAACAGCTCGGTGTCACCGATGGCCCATCCCGTCGTGCCGTTGAAGAACTTGTCCACCGAGAACACAAGGACTTGCACGATCGACGCGATTGCCAGGGACCCGATGGTCACTTCGTAGATGCGGGCACGTACGAACACGATCGACGAGAGGCCTGCCACGACGAGTGAGACGACCACCGCTGCCGCCGCGGCGGTGAGGAGCGAGGCGCCGTGGTGGCTCACTGCACCGAACACGAGCATCGAGATGCCGGCGAACGTGAGCGGCAGTGCATTGACCTGGCCCGTGTAACCCGTCGACACGACGATGCCGAGAGCGACGAGGCCGAAAATCGCAGTGAGGCTCAATGCGTCGACTGTCGAACCGTTTCCGAAGGTGACGAGCGTGACGACGACAGCGGTACCGATCACGACATGCAGCGGGCGGATTCGTCCCGATCCGACGTGGAAGACCGCCTTGACCTCGCGGGTTCCTCGGCTCATGTCGGTGCGTGCGAACACGATGAGAACTGCGAGCGCGATGATGTGCGGAACGGCACGCGCAAGTTGCGCGTCGTACAGTCCGGTCACGAGGCCCTCGAGAACACCGGCTCCGATCGCGACGCCGAACGCCACCCAGAATCTGCGAAACTTCGCCGCGAGCGCGGCCCCCAGCGCAGGGACCAGAATCGTCGCAGCCGACGTCGGCGACAACTGCGTTATCGGGAGAACGAGGACGCTGCCTGCAGCGGACAGCACACCTGCGAGACCCCATGCGGCCGATCCCCATTTACGTGGATCGATACCGATGGACTGAGCACCGAGGTCGGTGTCCTGGATGGCCATGGTGATCAAGCCGAACCGCGTTCGGGTGAACAGCGCATGCAACGCTGTGGTGGCGACGAGGGCGGTGACTCCGAGAAGGACGGAAATGTTCTGCACGCGTATCCCGCCGACCTCGAACCCACCGCTGACCAGGAACGGATCGATGGTGATCTGGTGATTGGTCCAGACGAGTCGGATGACGGCTTCCAGAACCAGTAGTAGACCGAGCGTGATCAGGATCTTGGTGACAACGGGTGCGTGCGCCAGGCGTTTGCCGACGATCGCGAAGAAGGCGACGCCGATCAGACCGCTGACCACGACGGCGGCTGCGATGGCGATGGGGAGCGGCAAGCCGGCTTCGTGCAGCTTCCAGAAGGAGTAAGCACCGAAAGTTCCCAGCGCGCCCTGCGCGAAATTGATGACGCCGGTGCCGCGGTAGGCGGCGATCAGCCCGAGCGCGACCAGTGCGTAGGCGCCACCCGTCGACAATCCGAGCGAGGCGTAGGTGAGAAAGTCCACGGCTAGCTTCCCCTGTTGCGCAGGTCGATGCCGCTGAGCCACTGCCGGAACGGGGACGTGCCGTTCAGGTCGAAGTCGCCGATACTCGCCAGACGGTACGGCGTCGGATTGTGGTTCGCCAGCGTTCGTGCGTTGCGCCAGTGTCGATCCCAGCCCTTCTCCGCGCTGAGCGCCGATGCGCCGCCGACGTCGAACAACCGGGTGACGGCCTTCAACACGGTATCGATGACCGACACCTGAGCACGGTAGATCTCGATCTCGGTCGCGTCCTCCAGCTCCTGCGAGTTGTTGCCTCCCAGCAAGGCGGTGCCGTGGTCGCCGAGCGTGCGAGCCGAATGACGTACCAGCGTCTCGGCGACATGGCGTGCCGCGCTGACCTCACCGACGACCTGCTGCACCAGCGCGTCCTCACGGGGCAACTGCCGGGCACCCTGGCTGAAGAAGCGGGCCCGGCCGCGGACGTACTCGACGACGTCGACGTGCGCCGCGCGGGCGATTCCCGCGAGGGCGAGCAGGTGCCAGAACTGCGCGACGGACGTGCCGTAGCTTCCCAGCTCCAGGTCGGCGGGCAACTGGGGAGCGTCGGTCACGTCGACCGCGTCGAACACCGTCGTGCCACTTGCGGTCAGCTTCTGACCGAACCCGTGCCAGTCGTCGACGAGTGTGACGCCGTCGGCCTTCGCGGGCACGACGGCCTGCTCGACAGTGTCGTCGTCTCCCTCTCCAGTGGTGAGAATCCAGTCCGCGTAGAGGGACCCGGTGCTGTAGAACTTGCGTCCGGTGACCACGCGTCGACCGGTTCTCGACTCGATGCGCGTCGAGAAGTGGGTTTGGTTCTGCGCGTTCTGCTCGGTGTATGCGCCGCCGAACAGGTCACCACGTCCGATGCGGCGCAGCCACTCCGACCGACTGTCCGACTCGGGAGAATGAATGATCGCCTCGGTGAAGATGAAGTGCGTGCGAAGCAGTTGCACGACATTGGAGTCGGCGGCGCCGAGATCGAGTACCAGCTCGGCGAGTTCGGGAACCGCGATGCCCGACCCACCGAATTTCGTCGGTACGCGCAGGGCGCCGAAACCGCGTTCGGCGAGCCGTCGTACCAGGTCGTAGGGGAGTGTGCGATCGCGGTCGCGCGCGACGGCGGTCGCTGCGATGTCGGCCAGGACATCGGCAAATCGTTCTCGCACCGTGATGGAGTCAAGCGTGGCAGTCATGAAGTTGCTCCGGGAGAGTGGATGTGGGTCATGCGGGTTGGTGGCTGCCGATGCGGAGAGAGCGGGCACGGTGGTCGTCGCCCAGCCGGTCGCCACGGCCGAACAATTTCTCGCGCAACGTGCCCGGCGAATATTCGCGCTGAGCAAGTCCGCGGTCCTGCAGTACAGGCACGACATGATCCACCCACTCGTCCCACCAACCGAGAGTGGTGATGGGTACGACGTTGAAACCGTCGATCCCGGAGTCGGCCCAATCCTGCACGTGATCGGCGATCTGCTCCGGCGTGCCGGCGAATCTGCCAGGCAAAAGAGACTTCTCGACGAGGTACTCGCGCCAACTCACCGTCGACGGGTCCTCCAGAGAATCTGCCGCGGCGCGGAAGTTGGACTGCACGTGGTTGCCGAGTTGGGCCCGGCCGGCGAGTTCGGACAACGGCGTATCCGGATCGACGGAGGACAGGTCGATACCGGATCCTCCGCTCCAGAATGCTTGTAGTGCTTCGAAATCGATGTTCTCGCGGAAGTACTCGCGCTTGCGCTTCGATTCCTCTTCCGTCGAACCGATGACGGTGGACAGCATCACGATCTTCTTCAGAGACGACGGATCGCGACCGATCGCGCGCGCCTGCTCGTCGAGGATCGCGACATCACGCACCGCTGAGGCGGGACTGTACGAGGGAAGAAACGTCACCTCGGCATTGGTGACCGCGAAACTACGTCCGGCAGGGGAGTTCCCGGCCTGAAAGAGAACAGGTGTGCGCTGCGGCGACGGCTCGACGATGTGCGGACCCTGCACCTTGTAGCGCTTGCCGACGTGATCGATGGTGTGGATCTTGGCGGGGTCGAAGAATTCACCGGTCTCGTGGTTGTGGAGAACTGCGTCGTCCTCCCACGAGTGTTCCCAAAGCTTGTAGGTGACGTCGACGTATTCCTGTGCCCACTCGTATCGGTCGTCGTGGCCGACTATCTCGTCGTACCCGTAGTTGCGGAATCCGTTGCTGAGATACGACGTCACGATGTTCCATGCGACGCGACCGTTCGTGAAGTGGTCGAGCGAGGAGAGGCGTCGGGCGAAGGAGAACGGATGGTCCTGAATGATGTTGCTGGTCACTGCGATACCGAGATGCTCGGTAGCGTGCCCCAATGCCGAGACGATGGTGATCGGATCGTTCTCCGGGAACTGCGAGCCTGCGCGTATGGTCGTCGTGCCGTCTCCGAAGTCGAGGTCGTACACCCCGACGACATCAGCGATGAAGAGCGCGTCGATTCGGCCCCGCTCGAGCGTCTTCACCACGTCGATGTACGGCTGCAGATCCTTGTATCCGTATTGGACGCGGCCCTCGGGGGTCCGCCAGTAGCCGTGGCTGTGGTGATTGGGTGTCAAGTGCAGGAAAGCGTTGTAGACGAGCGGTCTTGGCATCGACAGAACTTTCTTTTCGGACTGTGCAGTTCCGGGCAGAACAGTTACACCGGCTCGAATTGAAGTCAAACTTTTCGTGCGTGCGCATTTCTTCGTCGGAGTGAAATTCCTCAGTTAAATTCACGCTGGTTTTAAAGTTCGCCAGACCACAGGGCATTCCTGTCGACCGCATGCCGGGAGAGTGGTGACGTACATCACAGATGGACGTTACCGCAGGTTGACAGCTTTCTCGGTCCGGTGATTGAGTCTGCCCGCGCCCCTCGCAATGCTGCAGCGGCGGGTAATTCCCCGAGAATGGTAGGAGAATCGATGACCGCGGACACCGCTTTGCCGATCGGAAAGGTCGCCGTTCTACGCGACGCCGACGAGGCTCTCGCGGCAGCCCATGAATTGGCCGACGTCTTTCGTGCGGCGGCGGATCGATTGGACCGCTCTCGGGAGGTCCCGGTCGAGGAACTGACCTCTCTTGCAGAGAGTGGTCTTCTGGGAATCCGCGTGCCTCGCGAGTTCGGTGGCGCCGGCGTCTCCTACGAAACCGTCGTCCGGGTGTTCGTCGTTCTGTCCCGCGCCAGTGGATCGCTCGGTCAGGTACCGCAGAACCACTTCCACCTGATCGAACCGTTGTTCTCCGACGGAACACTCGAACAGAAGCGTCACTTCGCGGCGGAAATCCTTGCAGGACACCGGTTCGGGAACGCTCAAGCCGAACGTGGGTCTCGGCCCGTGCTGTCACTGCCGACGACAACGCTGACCGAGACCGGCCACGGAACGGTCGTGCTCGACGGCGTCAAGCACTACTCGACCGGGGCCTTGACCGCGCAGTGGATACCGGTGCAGGCCGCCACCGAATCCGGCGAATTCTCGTTGACGTACGTGCCGCGCGACGCAGCGGGACTGACCGTGGTCGACGACTGGGACGCCATGGGGCAGCGCAGTACTCACAGTGGAACGGTCCGGCTGAGCGGGGTGGAAGTACCGGAACTGTTCTCGCTGAGGCCTTTCGACGGGCATCATCGAAAGAACACGTTCCCGCCCTACGCAACCGTCATCCATGCCGCCGTCGACGTCGGAATAGGGCTCGGCGTCCTGCACCGGGGTGCCGAACTACTGCGCGACGTCGCTCGACCGTGGCGTACAGCGCACGTCGACCGCGCGGTCGACGACCCGCTGACCGCGTACCGAGTGGGCAAGCTCGGGACGCACGTACACGCCGCGGAGCAGCTGCTCTACGAAGCCGCTCGACGACTCGACCATGCCGACGTCGTGCGCACCGAGCACGATTACGAACGGGCAGCCGTCACGGTGGCCGAAGCCAGTGCCTTCGCGAGCGAGAGTGCGGAGCGAGCGGCGAGTGAGCTGTTCGAATTCATCGGCGCCCGGTCGACGTCGGACTCGCTGAACTTTCACCGCTACTGGCGTGACGTGCGCACGCACAGCACCCACGACCCGGCTCGATGGAAGTTTCACCGGGCCGGTCGGTGGCTCCTCGACGGGTCCGTCTGAGCTCGGTGGCGGTGCACGTGATCGGGCACCGCGAAAGTCGACGCTCGATCGGCCGTGTGCAAGTCTGAAACGGGAGACGAACCCTGTCGAGAGCATCCGGAGGTGACCGATATGGCGTGGACACGCCGCAACCCCAACGGCGTCGAAGACGGAATGGTGGTGCGCAAGGTGGCAGCGCCATCGTCGGCGTTCCGGGTGAGCGGCGATCCGGACGCGGGACGAGCGACCTTCGTCGCACTGTCGAGGGGGGAGCGGACGGTACTGAACGGCAATGCCAGAAACTACCGTCCGGAGACCGCGGACGAGACAGCCGACCGCGAGGGTGAGACCACGCCGACCGTCGACGATGTTTCGTTGCCGCGGCTCTCGCTTGTCGACGAGCCGGAACCTGCCGACGCGGACGAGTCCTCGGACTCCGAGGTGACCGAGATGTGCGCGCGACTACGAGAGGCGGTGGCGGTGACGACCGATGGCACGTGTAGTCCCGCTCAGGCGGCCGCCATCGTCGTCGCCGCGGCGGAGCTCAACCGTGCAGTCCAGCATGCCGACGCTGCCACCGACAGGGGCTAGTCAGCGACATCGACGGTGTCCACGAACGGACGCGCCGAGGCGATGGCCCTCGCGAGTGCTCGATCGAGCGGCGTTTCCCGAAACTCTGTCGAGAGAATCTCGATGCCCCAGGTTCCCTCGTACCCGATATCCCGCAGCACCGACACGAGGCCGGTGAGATCGAACGACCCTTCCCCGCACAAGAGTCGGTTGTTCATGGTGTCCTCGAACAAGGAGCCGACGATTTCGTCGTCCGCGTCGTCGAGTTCGATGCCGAAGACGACATCGGGCGTCAGAGACGATCGCAGTTCGTCGAGTGTCGTACCGGCACGGAAGACGTGCCACGCGTCGACGATGATGCCGCAGTCGGAATGGCCCGTGGCGCGCGCGAGTTCGGCGCCGACCGGGATCGTCGAGATGATGGAGAACGGCATGGGTTCGATGGCGATCCGGGTTCCGTGCGACGCTGCCTCGCGTGTCAGTTCCAGGAGGGCTTCCGTGTACGGCTCGAGGTCACGGGGCGGCCCTTCCTCCGAGCCGATCTTGATGTGCGTCGGTCCCAACGCATCTGCTGCCCGGAACAACAGGTCGCGGGTTCGGTAGGTGTTCGACTCCTCGTCTCGGGGGATCCACCACTTCTCGAGCATCTCGATCTCGACGTAGGTCAATCCTGATCGATCGACTAGCGTGCGGAGTTTCTGCAGTCCGATCGTCGCCTCGATATCGGCCAGATCGGCTGCGACGATGCCCATCCCGGCAAAACCCGCTGCGGCGACGGTATCGATTCGTTCCTCGATCGGTATCGGGCTGCGGGCGGGGGACGCATCGGGGCGTACGTTGCCTGCGGACGTCCAGCAGGCGGCGATCATCTCGGCACTCATGCACCTGAGTGTTACGAACATCGCACCGCATTATCAACGCCGAGACCCCTCAAATTTCCCTCGAGCACGGCCTGGCGACCTGCAAGTTCACGACCGTCTCTGCGCTTGGGTTCGCAAATGAACTGAGGGAAAGTTGAGGGGTTTGTGGGTTGTGTCCAGCCTGCTGCGTTCGGCAAGCTCGGAATCACTCCGCCGGAGCCGTCATTCGCGGCTCCACCCATTCCACAGCCGAGGACGGTGTCATGACCAGCAACATCCAGCAGACCCCCCGCACCGACCGACTTCGCGAGTCGGATTGCGACATCGACGAATTCCGAGCTCTGGTGTCGCAGGAGACGGCGTTGGCCGACTACCCGTACGCGTTCGACGTACTGAAGAACGTGTTGATCTACGACGCAGCTGCGCTGACCGACAAGGGCTCGGATGCGGCTGTTCGTGCCGAGATTCAGGACGAACTCGCGGACGCTTTGCTGAACGGGCCCGGAATCGTGGTGTTCAAGAAGGCTTTCACGTCGGAACACGCGATCGAAGAATCCACCTCGACCTTCCGCGACATCATTCGTCGGCAGCACGAGAGCGGTGTGGTGGGCGGCGATCATTTCGCGAAGCCGGGTGCGAACGACCGCATCTGGTCTGCGCTGCAGAAGCTCGCGATCGCCGAGCCCGAGCAGTTCGCCCGCTACTACTCGAACGACATTCTCGCACTGGTGTCCGAGGCGTGGCTCGGCCCGATGTACCAGGTCACGTCGGCAATCAACGTCGTGAATCCCGGTGGGGCCGCGCAGAATCCGCATCGCGACTACCATCTCGGCTTCATGTCGACGGACACCGCGGCGAAATTCCGGGCACACATCCATCGACTGTCACCGGCCCTGACGCTGCAAGGGGCAGTGGCACATTGCGATATGCCGATCGAGAGCGGCCCCACAATGTACCTTCCGTACTCGCAGAAGTTCGAAGCGGGCTACATCGCGTTCAACCTTCCGAAGTTCAGAGAGTACTTCGCGGACAACTACATTCAGCTGCCCCTCGAGGAGGGCGACGCGGTGTTCTTCAATCCCGCCCTGTTCCATGCCGCCGGTCACAACACGTCGAGCGACATCTATCGCATGGCGAACCTGCTGCAGGTCTCGTCCCCGTTCGGAAGGGCGCTCGACAGCGTCGACCGTGAGGTCATCGGTTCCGCGTTGTACCCGATCTTGCTCGACTGGACCGAGCAGGGTCGGGACCGCGAGGTCGACAACGTGATCGCTGCATCCGCCGAGGGCTACGCATTTCCGTCGAACCTGGATCTCGACCAGCCGATCACCGGATTGGCAGGGGAGACCCATGCGGAACTGGTGAAGCGCGCCGTGGACAGCCGCATGAGCGTCGAGGAATTCGACGTGGCGGCACGAGCGCTGTTCGCTCGTCACCAGGCCTAGACGGTTCGACGCAGCCAGCCGGTCTTCGTCAGGAGGCCGGCTGGCGGCGCTTCTTCCTCTTCTTCACGACGAAGAACACGACCAGAGCGACGACGACCCCGATGACGACGTACTGGAAGACCGAGGCGTAATTCTCGACGTAGTGCCAGTTCTCGCCGAGGAAGTAGCCGGCGAGGACGAAGATCGAGTTCCAGATCAGGCTGCCGAGCGTGGTGTAGAGGGTGAACTGCAGGACGGGCATTCGAGAGACGCCTGCAGGTACGGAGATGCCCGATCTCACCATCGGGATCATGCGACCGAAGAACACCGCCGATCGACCGTGGCGCGCGAACCAATCCTCTGCCTTCGCGAGATCGTTCGTGTCGACGAACGGCATGCGGTCGACGATCGCGTACATCCGGTCACGCCCGAGCTTCACGCCCAGCCAGTACAGAACGAGCGCGCCGATCACCGAGCCTGCTGTGGTCCAGAACAACGCGCTGAACAGCGTCATCCCGCCTTGCGACGCGGTGAACCCCGCCAACGGCAGGATGATCTCACTCGGCAGGGGAGGGAAGAAGTTCTCCGCCGCGACCGCGATGCCCGCTCCCGGGCCGCCGATCGCCTCCATCAATCCGACGGCCCAACCGGCCAGTCCACCCAGCTCGTTCTCGGATGTAGCGATGCTCGATACGTGGTTCACTGCATCCACTGTACGAAATGGACGATTCGGGCGCCGTGGCGTGCTCGGTCGAGTCCTCGTTCAGGCGGTCAGCGGTACTGTGATTGCCTGAACCGACGGACGGGGCCCGGCGTGAAGGTCGATTTCAAGACGACACTCGACGGATACGTCGCGCGTCTCGGCGAGTTTCGTGTCGTCGACATGCCGCCGATGCAGTACGCGATGATCGACGGTCAGGGCGACCCCAACACTGCATCCGCATACGCCGATGCGCTCGCCGCGCTGTACCCGGTGGCGTACACGCTGAAGTTCGCCAGCAAACGCGATCTGACACGCGACTATGTCGTACCGCCGCTGGAGGCGCTGTGGTGGGCGCCGGACATGGACTCGTTCACGACCGCTCGGGACAAAACGGCATGGCACTGGACGGTCATGATCATGGTGCCGGACTGGATCGACGCGTCGATGTTCGACGCGGCCGTCGTCGCCGTGAGGGGCAAGAGCAACCCGCGGAGTATCGACGCGGTGCGTGTCGAGACGCTTCGAGAAGGACGGTGTGTTCAGACGCTCCATGTGGGCCCCTACGACGACGAGGCTCCTGTGCTCGCAGAACTGCATCACCGCTATCTCCCCGAAGCGGGGCTGACGATGACCGGCAAGCATCACGAGATCTATCTGAACGACCCACGCCGCGTGGACGCGTCGAAACTGCGCACCATCTTGCGTCAGCCCGTCGCGTGATAGAGGACACATCGAGCGCAAATTAGTTGACGGATACAAGCAACGTTCGTAGTTTAAGTCAGTCGACTGAACCACATGGCGGTCGCACGTCCCCTATTTCTGGAGTTCTCATGAGCTTTACGCACGCTGCGCACGACGAGCAGCACGCGCCCGCAACGGGTCCGGTCGTCGCCGTACTCGCGTTCGCGGGCATCGTCGTCGCACTGATGCAGACCCTCGTCATTCCGTTGATCCCGCAGTTGCCGTCGCTGCTGAACGCGCCGGCGTCAGACACCGCGTGGGTGGTGACGGCGACGCTCTTGGCCGGAGCAGTCGCGGTGCCGACGATGGGTCGTCTCGGCGACATGTTCGGTAAGCGACGGATGCTCCTCGTCAGCCTCGGGCTCCTGATTGCCGGGTCCGTGGTCGGCGCGATGAGCAGCAGCCTCGTTCCGCTCGTCGCAGGGCGCGCGCTGCAAGGACTTGCAGCGGGCGTGATTCCGCTGGGGATCAGCGTCATGCGGGACGTCCTGCCCGTGCACAAACTGCCCGGCTCCATCGCCTTGATGAGCGCATCGTTGGGCGTCGGCGGTGCACTGGGATTGCCTGCAGCCGCCTTGATCGCCGAATACACGAACTGGCACTTCCTGTTCTGGACCGCGGCCGGGCTGGGTGCGGTCGTCACGGTGCTGGTCGTCACGGTCGTCCCCGAATCGGCCGTCCGCACGGGTGGTCGGTTCGATTTCGGTGGTGCGGCCTCGCTGTCGATCGGCCTCGTCACGCTGCTCCTCGGGATCTCGAAGGGCGCAACGTGGGGCTGGAGCAGTGGCACGACGCTGGCGTGCTTCGTCGTCGCGGCAGCTGCGTTCGCGGTGTGGGCCTGGTGGGAACTCCGAGTGGCGCAGCCGCTCGTCGATCTGCGCGTCAGTGTCGGCAAGCAGGTGTTGTTCACGAACCTCGCGTCCATCGTGTTCGGCTTCGCCATGTTCGCGATGACGCTCGTTCTTCCGCAGGTTCTGCAGATGCCGAAGGAGACCGGATTCGGATTGGGGCAGTCGATGCTGATGTCCGGTCTCGTGATGGCGCCGTCCGGTCTCGTCATGATGGTGGTGGCGCCGCTCTCGTCGAAGATCACGACCACCATGGGTCCGAAGGTGACGTTGATGGTGGGTGCTATCACGGTGGCAATCGGTTACGGAGGCGGCGTCTTCCTGATGGGCGCCGTGTGGCAGCTCGTTCTGGTCTCGCTCGTCATCGGTGCGGGCACCGGACTGGCTTACGGTGCGATGCCTGCGTTGATCATGGGAGCCGTCCCCGCGTCGGAGACCGCCGCGGCGAACAGCTTCAACACGCTGATGCGTTCTCTCGGAACGTCGTTCGCAAGTGCGGTCGCGGGCGTGATCCTCGCGCAGATGACCATGTCGATGGGCTCGGTGTCGTTGCCGTCGCAGGACGGTTTCAAGGTCGTCATGGGTGTCGCCGCGGGCGCGTCGGTTGTCGCATTGGTGATCGCAGCCTTCCTGCCGCGGTTCGTTCCGGCACGACCGGACGCAGATGCGAGCCGGTCGGTGGCGGTCTCCGACGACGACGAGTCGGTCTCGGCCCGATGATGGTGCAGTGACGCATTCGAAGAGCAGATCACCTCGCGCGGCAGAGACGCGCGAGGTGATTCTCACTGCCGCAGAACGCCTGTTCGCCGAACAGGGCGTGTTCGCAGTGTCGAACCGTCAGGTCAGCGAAGCTGCGGGCCAAGGGAACAACACGGCTGTCGGCTACCACTTCGGTACGAAGGAAGACCTGGTGCGCGCGATCGTCGTCAAACACGCTCGCGGTATAGAGCGAATCCGGCGAGACCTGCTGGAATCGGATGCGAACGACGACTCGGACCGAGACGATCTGCGCACATGGATCACGCTTCTCGTCAGGCCGTCGACCGACTATTTGGCGCAGCTCGGACGTCCGACGTGGTACGCACGATTCGCCGCGCAGGTGATTACCGATCCCGTGCTCCGTCCGATCGTGTACGAGGAAGCACTCGCCTCTGCATCGCTGCGTCGCATCGTCGCGGGCCTCGACGCGCGCAAGCCCGACCTGCCCGCCGACGTCAGGAGCTCGCGCGGGGCGATGGCACGCAACCTGATGACACACTTCGTCGCCGAAACGGAACGGGACATCGCCGACTCGCGCGCGGACCCCGTCGAGGAGTGGAATCGGTGCGGCACCGACCTGATCGACGCGATCGTCGGGTTGTGGCAGGCCCCGTGCACCCGATGACGACGACGGAGCCGCCTCACGTCATCGGCGTCCCACCGGTCACGGCGATGGTCTCGCCCGTGATGTAGCTCGAATCGTCCGAGGCCAGGAACACGTACGCGGGCGCGAGCTCGGCAGGTTGTCCTGGGCGCCCGAGAGGGACCGTCTCACCGAACTTCTCGAACTTGGACGCGGGCATGGTCGCCGGTATCAACGGGGTCCAGATCGGTCCCGGAGCGACAGCGTTCACACGAATTCCGCGCTCGGCGAGATCAGCGGACAGACCCTTGGTGAAGGCGACGATACCGGCCTTCGTGGTGGCGTAGTCCAACAGTTCCGCCGAGGGATTCGACGCCTGAATCGACGTGGTGTTGACGATCGCGGACCCAGATTTCATGACTCCCACAGCGGCTTTCGAAATCCAGAACAGTGCGTACAGGTTGGTCTTCAGCACCCGATCGAACTGTTCGGTAGTGATGTCGGAGATACCGCCGTTCTGGGCCATCTGGTACGCGGCGTTGTTGACCAGAATGTCGAGGCCGCCGAGTGTGTCGACCGCCGCGGATACCAGAGAAGCGCACTGCGCCTCGTCGGTGATGTCGCATGCGATCGCGCGCCCGGACCGTCCCGCGGATTCGATCAGTTCGACGGTCGCCTGGGCGTCGGCAGCCTCCGCTTCGAGGTGCGCGATGACGACGTCGGCGCCTTCTCTTGCGAACGCCAGCGCGACCGCGCGGCCGATCCCCGAATCGCCGCCCGTGATCAGTGCTTTGCGCCCGTCCAGTCGCCCGGATCCGCGGTAGCTGTTCTCTCCGTGGTCGGGAGCGGTCACCATGTCCTGGGTCAGCCCTGGATGCGGCAGTTCCGGCTGTCCGCTCCGTTCGGGCATCGGAAACCTGGTCGTCGGGTCGGTCATGTGCATGTCCTTTCGTTCGAAATGATGGTCACTGAATGTCCAACAGCGTGTTCTCGATCAATTCCGGGAGCGCCGGATGTGTCCAGAACGGCCGTCGGGCGAGGTCTTGCGCCGAGATGTCGAATTGCATTGCGACGGAGAGGATATGGATCATCGTCGCCGCCTGCGGTCCGAGGATGTGGGCGCCCAGTATTCGACCGCTGTCCGGATCGGCCAGAATTTTGCACAGACCCGTGTCGTCCTGAATGGCCCACCCGAAGGCGACGTCCGAGTACTTCTTCTGTGCGACCACGTAGGCGGTGTTCGAGTCTCGTAGTTGCTGTTCCGTCTTCCCGATGCTGGCGATCTGGGGAATGGTGAAGACAGCCGACGGCACGAGGTCGTCGTCCATCCGGAGGGGATGGTCCGGGTCGGCCAGGTTGTGTGCCACCACCTTCGCTTCACGGTTGGCGACATGCTTGAGTGGAACGGACGCGCAGATGTCGCCGAGCGCGAAAATGCCGTCGACGTTGGTGCGTTGTTGCGCGTCGGTGAGCAGGTGCCCGTCGTCGTCCATGTCGAGTCCTGCTGCGGCGCAGTCGAGTCGATCGGTGTTGGGTGTGCGCCCCGTCGCGACCAGCACGGTGTCGACGGTCAGTGTGTCGCCGTTCTCCAGTGACAGGACGATGCCGTCGGCCGTGCGGCGTGCCGCCGTCACCGAGTTCTCCAGTCGAAGATCGAAGCGGCCCGAGGACACTGTCGTGAAGGTGTCGGTGATCGTCTCGTCGTGGCCCGACAACAGAGTCTTCGACGGTTCGATGATCGTCACGGCCGACCCGAAGCGCGAGAAGATATGTGCGAATTCGGCTCCGATGTACCCGCCGCCCAGAACGGCGAGGCGCGTCGGGGCCTCGTCGATGCGCATGATGGAATCCGATGTGTGACAGCCGATGTCGTCGCCGGCGAGAGCGTCGGGGACGACGGGTCTGCTTCCCGCCGCGACGACGATGCGATCGCCGCTGACATCGGTCGTCGATCCGTCCGCCAGTTCGACGCGTAAGGATTTCTCACCGACGAACCGAGCGGTTCCGGTCAGGACCGTGATGTTGGGGGTCTCCTCACGCCCCCGACGCGCGTCGCGCGCGTCACGATCGAGGCGACCGAAGATGCGATCGCGAGCGTCGGGCCACCGGGCCGACACCGAGTCCTGATCGACAGGTACATCGAAACTCGGCGCTCCGACGACGGTGTCGACCACATCGGCCGTGTACGCGAACATCTTCGACGGGATACATCCGACGTTCAGGCAGGTACCACCGAAGGCGGCTTCCTCGACGATGGCGACGGACTTGTCGTCGAAGCGGCTGTCCGCGACCATGTTTCCCGAACCAGCGCCGATGATGACGATGTCGAAGTGCACGTGTGCGAGCCCTTTCGGTGGTCGTGTGCCTGGTTCACACCGCGCTTCGGGCGAGGCGCGCGAGAGGGCCACACCTCTTCGGTGTTGCCGAACCGTCGCCCCGCGAAACATGCACGACGGCGGTGCCGCCGGCGTCGACGACGTCCGAAACGTCCGTTTGGCCCGCGCGTGTATCGGGCATTCCGACGCGGTGCCTGACATTCGCGAAAGTCCGACCGCATTCGTATTCGCCCCCTCGCCGTTGTTGACGGTGACGCTGGATTGTTCGCCCAGCGGTGACCCGGAACTGCACGTGCATGCGGGTGGCCAAGGGCATTGGATCTCCCGGATGGCTTCGGTGCTCGGCCTGGATGTGACGCTGTGCGGGGTCTTCGGTGGTGAGATCGGTGGCGTTCTGCGTGACCTCATCGAACGCGAGGGCATCAAGGTCGAGGCCGTCGAAATCGGCCAGGAAAGCGGTTCGTACGTGCACGACCGCCGCGACGGGGAACGGAAGGAAGTCGCGACCGTCGACCCGCCGCCCTTGGCGCGCCACGCACTGGACGACTTGTTCGGCTTGTCACTTGCAGTCGGAAGCAAGAGCGACATCGCCATTCTCGGCGGACCCCACTCCGGGAACGTCGTCCCACCCGAGCTCTACACCCGACTGGCCGCCGATCTGACTGCGCTCGGGGTGCCGATCGTGGCGGATCTGTCCGGACCGACGATGACGGCCGCACTGGCAGGTGGGCTCACCGTGCTCAAGGTCAGTCACGAGGATCTGATCGAGGACGGCCGAGCCGATTCCGAGGGACCGGAGGCGCTGATCGAGGCCATGCGAGCGCTGCACGACGAGGGCGCCCAGGTAGTCGTCATCTCCCGTGCTGCGGAACCCGCGCTCGCTCTGGTGGACGACGAAGTCCTCGAAATCGTGACCCCCGACCTGAGTCAGGTCGACCACCACGGCGCAGGCGATTCGATGAGTGCCGGTATCGCGACCGGTCTGGCGAGAGGAATGTCGATGAGGGACGCTCTGCAACTGGGTGGCGGTGCGGGAAGCGCCAACGTCACCCGACGTGGCCTCGGCAGCGGTCGGCGCGATCTCGTCCTGCGACTGACGGAAACCGTGGATGTCCGCCCGTTCGGATCCGCGTCATGAGGGCGCTGGTCACCAACGACGACGGCGTCTTCAGCGACGGCATCGCGTTGTTGACGCGTATCGCCGTCGAAGCTGGTCTCGACGTGGTCGTCGCCGCCCCGCACGAGGAGCGCAGCGGTGCGAGCGCGTCGCTGACGGGGATGGGCAGCGACTCGCGTCTGGCGGTCACAACTCGGTCCATTGACGGTCTGGCCGACGTCCCGGTGTATGCCGTGAAGGCGTCGCCGGCCCTGATCGCGTTCGTCGCCACACGCGGCGCGTTCGGGGATCCACCCGACCTGGTGCTGTCGGGCATCAACCACGGCCCCAATACCGGCTCGGCCGTGTTGCATTCGGGAACCGTCGGCGCGGCCCTGACGGCGTCGACACACGGCGTCGTGGCAATGGCGGCGTCGCTCGCGACGACGAACCCCACGCACTGGGACACCGCCGAGCTCGTGGTACGCGATGCGGTGCGGTGGACGATGGAGAACGGCAGGCCGGACTCCGTGCTGAACGTCAACATTCCCGACGTGCCACTCCACGAACTCGAGGGCGTCGCCGCTGCGCCGTTGGCCGAATTCGGCGCGGTGCAGGCGGAGATCGGCGACCGAGGCGAGGGCTTCGTGACCGTGCGCTTCGACGAGATCGTCGCGGAGAGCGACGACGACAGCGATGCCGGGCTCATCGGTCGTAAATGGGCAACCGTGACCTCGCTACGCGCACCGAGTGCCGTCGACGTCGATCTCGCGGCCTTGACCAGGACGATCTCGTCGCGGTAAGCGTCTCTAGACGTCGACGGTGAGACCCTTGCTCTCGAGAACTGCTGCGAGATTGCTGACCTGAATGGGCGTCTCGCCTCGCTTGTAGCGTTCGATGTACTCCGCCTCGGCGGCGTCGCGTTCGCGGCAGGCGTCGATCGCCGATCGGACTTCTTCCCTACGCGTCAGCACGACACCGTCGCAGTCGCCCTTGATCACGTCTCCGGGGCGGACGAGCTGTCCGCCGAAGACGAGCGGCTGGTTGATCGGCCCGAGGGATTCCTTGACGGTTCCCTGGATGCACACATGCTTGCTGAAGACCGGGAAGCCGAGTTCGCGTATCTCACGGGAGTCGCGGACACCGCCGTCGGTGACGAGTGCTGCGATACCGCGTGCAACACAGGCATTGGCGAGCACGTCGCCGAACTGGCCCGCGGGCTGGTCGCCCGAGGACACGATCAGCACATCACCCGGCTGGGCGTAGCTGATGGCGACCTGCAGCATGATGTTGTCGCGGGGATGGCACACGACCGTGAAAGCCGGTCCGCAGAACGACATGTCGCGATCGATGGGCTTGATGCCGGAATCGAATGCGCCGGAACGCCCTTGGGCCTCGTGAATGGTTGCGGCCGAGAAAGCGCCGAGCTCGTCGACGAGTTCCTTCGCGGGGCGGTCGATCTTGGTGGTGACGTGGACCATGAGAATTCCTATCGAGTCAGTGACGAGACGGCTGCGGAGATACTGGCCGCGGCGGAACGTAGAACGTCCTCGGACGTGGCGAACGAGACCCGGAAGTACCCGTCCGCGCCGTACGCGGACCCCTGGATCGTCGCGACCGAAGCGTGATCGAGCAGGTAGAGAACGACATCCTGATCGCTGCAAAGTTCGACACCCTCGGGTGTGCGCGCGCCGATCAGGGAAGAGCAGCCGACGAAGAGGTAGAACGCACCCTGCGGGAGCACGGGGTCGAGCCCGTCCACGGCGTCGAGCAGCTCGAACGCGACGTCGCGTCGATGTCCATAACTCGCCACCGACTCCGTGACGAAACTCTGATCACCGGACAGCGCCTCGGCGGCAGCAGCCTGGCTGATCGACGACGGGCACGACGACGACTGAGACTGCAACTTGTTGATCGCGCCGACCAGCTCCGGATTGCCGACGCCGTAACCCAGCCGCCAGCCGGTCATCGCGTACGACTTCGACACGCCGTTGGTGAGGAAGACGCGATCGCGCAGGTGGGGTGCGATGCCGAGCAGCGTGGGAGCGGGGGCGTCGAGATAGCAGATCTCGTCGTAAATCTCGTCGGACAGCACGTGGACATGCGGGTGCCTGTCGAGCACCGCGGCCAACGCCGCCAACCTGTCCGCGTCGTAGATCGCGCCGGTTGGGTTCGACGGGGTGTTCAGGATGACCCAGCGGGTGGCGGGTGTGATGGCAGCTTCGAGACGTTCCGGCGTCAGCAGGAATCCGTCCGACTCGGGGCAGTCGACGACGACGGGGGTGCCGTCGTGCGCCTCGACCATGTCCGGGTACGAGACCCAGTACGGGGAGGGGACGACAACCTCGACGCCGGCTTCGACCGTCGCCATCAACGCCAGGAAGATGACTTGCTTCGCGCCACCGCCGATGGTGATGCGCGACGCGTCGTAGTCGAGACCTGTCTTCTCCATCAACCGCTTGGAGATCGCTTCGCGCAGTACTGGAATACCGTTGACGGCAGTGTATTTGGTCAATCCGGACTGCATCGCCGCGATCGCGGCCGCCTTGATGTGGTCCGGTGTGTCGAAGTCGGGTTCACCGACGGTGAGATCGAGGATCGATCGCCCCTCGGCCTTCAGTTCCCGAACCCGTTGTGCAGCTGCAACACTCGGAGACTCACGCATGCGGGTGACACGCGAGGCGAGAAGGGGCGAAGACATGTGATCTCCTCGGGTGAATATGGTGGTGTCGACATCGACGCTAGCGTCGAATGTTCCTGATGCCCAAGACCTGTTCGTTCTCGGGATATAACGATCGGCGATGACGCGCAGGCTCAGAACTCGAGCAGGACCTTGCCGGAGTGTGCGGAATCCTTGGCGACGGCGAATGCTTCGAGAGCATCGTCGACGCCGAAGGTATGGGTGACCACGGCGCTCGCGTCGAGCGAACCGTCGGCGAGCGCCTCGAGGACGTCGTCGATTTCGCTGTTGAATCGGAAGGAACCGACCAGCTCGAGTTCGCGTGTGATGACGAGAGACAGTGGAGCAGGCTGCATTCCGGTCGGAAGCAGCCCGAGCATGACCACTCGGCCACCGCGCGTCGCACCGCGGATGGCCGACTCGAGACCGAATCGATTGCCTGAGCATTCGATGACAACGTCGGCATCGACGCAGGCAATCGATTCGGAGTCCGAGGCGTCGAGGGTGCGGGTTGCACCCACCGACCGGGCGATCTCGCGCGGCGTCTCGTGCAGGTCGACCGCGACGATCTCGGCGGCACCGGCGCGTGCCAGCACCGCGACGACGAGTGCGCCGATGGGGCCGCATCCGACGACGAGCGCCTTCTTTCCCGTCACGTCGCCGGCACGTGCAACCGCGTGCCATGCCACCGCAGCCGGTTCCGCGATGGCAGCCGTGCGGAAGTCCAGAGTGTCGGACAGAGGGCGCAGCATGCGACTCGGCAGCACCGAGTACTTCGCGAAAGCTCCCTCGGTGTGGGGAAATTGGGCCGCGCTACCGAGATAGGTGCATCCTGGTGACAGGTTCGGCCGATCCTCGGGATGACGCACGGTGCCGGGCTTCGGGGTGGCAGGGTGCACCGCGACACGGGTCCCGGCGGCGGGACCGCTTCCGTCGGCCGCCGCCGCGGTGACCGTGCCGACCACTTCGTGGCCCAGAAGCATCGGAGCTTTCAGGATGGACTCGCCTGCGGCGCCGTGCGTCCAATAGTGCAGATCGGATCCGCAGATTCCGCCGAACGCGATCTCGACGACGGCCTCGTCGGCAGCAGGACGGCGAACCGGCACCTGTTCGACGCGCAGGTCGTCGGCTGCGTGTGCGACCACGCCGAGTGTCGTCTCAGTCATTGCGCCGCACGAAGTCGAGGCCGCCGGGGACCTGGAACGTGGGCATGATCTCCATCAGGCCCATGTTGACGTGGCGCGGTGCATCGAGTGCGAACTCGATGGCGTCGGCGATGTCCTTGGTGGTGATCGATTCGAAGCCCTCGTAGAACGTGTCCCACGCTTCCTTCATGGCTTCCGGTGTTCCGCCGAGATTGCGACCGAAGATCTCGGTCTCGACGCGGCCGGGGCAGATCTCGGTGACGCGGATGCGCTTGCCCTTGGTGTCGTTGCGGAGCTGGCGCGAAATCTGGTGCACCGCAGCCTTCGTGGCGTGGTAGGCGGTGTGTCCGTAGAAGTTGTACAGACCGGCGATGGAGCTGATGTTGACGACGTGTCCGCGGTCGCGTTCGACCATGCCCGGCAGAAGCAGCCGGCACAGATGGAGCACGGCGCGGAGATTGACGTCGACCATCGCGTCGACGGATTCCTCGCTGGCGTCGAGGATGTTGCCCGTCGCCGACACACCTGCGTTGTTGACGAGAATGTCGATGTCGAGATCCCCGACAGCTGCAGTCAATGCGGCTGTGTCGGTGACGTCCACGGCGAGCGGAATCATTCCGGTCCGTGATGCGACGTCGTCGAGTTTGGCAGCATCGCGGGCGAGGCCGTACACGGTGATTCCGCGTTTGGTGAGCAGTTCGGTGGCGGCGGCGCCCATTCCGGTGTTCGCTCCGGTGACGAGGGCAGTGCTGTAGTCGCTGAATGGCATGACAGAGTCCTTAGAGAGTGTCCCGAAGCGGTTCGTGGGCGCGGTCGGTGATGGTGCTGACGGCGATGAGCGTGCCGATCGCGGTGATCACCGCGTAGTAGGCAGGGACGTAGATTCCGAAGTGGGGGATGAGCCAGGTCATCAGCAGCGGAGCCGTTCCACCGAACAGAGCGGAGGAGATGTTGTACCCGAGGCCGTACGCGGAGTAGCGAACGCGGGTGGGGAACAGCTCCACGATCAGGATGTGGATGACAGCAGTGTGTCCGGCGAAGATGACGGCCATGACGCAGGCGCCTAGGACGGCGAGGGCGACGTTGCCGGTAGCGATGAGTGCGTAGCACGGGATGCCCGCGACGGCCATGGCCGCAGCCGCTCCGGCAATGACGTTCTTTCGACCGATCCGGTCCGACAGCGCGCCCATGAACGGGATTGCAATGCAGATCGCGACCAGCGATGCGGCGGTGACGAGCAGCGCGGTGCCGGTGGAGAATCCGATGCTCTCACCCTTGAGGAACGTGGGCATGTACGAGAACAGGACGTAGTAACCGGAGCCGTTCATCAGCGGAATGAACAGGGCCAACAGCATTGCCTTGCGGTGCTCGGGGGTCGCGAATGCTTCCTTGAGCGGGTTCCGAGACAGACCGCCTTCGGCCTTGAGCTTCTCGAAGTTGGGGGTGTCGCTGATTGCACGACGGATGTACCACCCGGCGATGCCCATCGGAATTGCGACGAGGAACGGAACGCGCCATGCCCAACTCGCGACGCCTCCGCCGTCGATCGCTGCCTCGTTCAGCCAGGGCGACATCGCGAAGGCGACGAGCGTGCCGGTCAGCAGAGCGAGGAACGATGCGATCTGGGCGTAGCTGGTGATTCGACCGCGCTTGTTGTCCGGAGCGTGCTCGGCGAGGAACGTCATCGCGCCTGCAGCCTCGCCGCCCACCGAGAAGCCCTGCATGATGCGTAGCAGGATCAACAGCGCGGGGGCCGCGATTCCGATGGCCTGGTAGGTCGGAAGCAAACCGATACCTGCGGTGGCGACGGAGATCAGCATGATGACGAACACCAGCATTTTCTGTCTGCCGATGCGGTCACCGAGGATGCCACAGACCACGGCGCCGAGCGGTCGAATGAAGAACGAGATGGCGTAGCCCGCGAACACGAGCATCAGGGCATCCGACGACTTCGAGACGTCGAAGAACACGATGGCCAGCGCCGTCGCCATGAAGGCAAAGATGCCGTTGTCGTACAGCTCGACGAAGATGCCGACACATCCGGCCAGGACAACCTTGCGAACCTTGGTCGTCTCCGGTGCCGGAGGTGCAGTGCCTGTGTCCGGGGTGAGTGCGTTTGTCATGCTGACTCCAGTGTGAGTGCAGATCTGGGTAGTGGTCCAGGGCCGACGTGAGTCGGAATTCCGAGTGCGGTGAAGACCGTGTGGACTCTCGACCGCACTGCATCGATGTCGGATTGGCGTCGTCGGTGCGCAGCGACCGCGTTGTCGATGCCGGTACGGGTGAAACGGACGGTGTGGCCGGGTCGAGCCTGGCCGAGTAGTGACAGGCCGATCGTGGTGACGACGGCGAGCACCGGGTAACCGGCAGTGACCCCGCGTCCCCGATGGAGGACGAGAAGTTCGTTACCGGCGGGAACCTCGACGGCTCCGATCGGAACACCGCGGGACAACATCTCCGTCGCCGCGGTGCGTTCGGGAAGCCGGTGGCCGTCGGGTGGGGCCAGGCGAAGTCCGATGTGATTGCTGGCGACACCGACGGTGAAGGTGGTGTCGAACAGCCGTGTCTCGGTGCCACCGAAGTCCCCGATGTCGGGACCGTCGGTGACGGGAACGTCCCAGTGGTCGCCGAACCGGGGGCGGTCGGCGCCGAGACGAAAGACGGGGATGTCGAAATGGGGGTGCCGTATCGGAGGGCAGTCGACATCGATCTCGATCGTGTCTCCTGGTGCGAGGTGATTGCTGAACCCGAGCACGGAATCCGGTGCGCAACTGTCCATCAACGACCGCGCGTGCACGACACCGTGCACGGCGATGTAGACGCGCAGCCCTTGACGGATGCGTGTGACGGACAGCGTCGCGCCCGCCGGAACCACGAGGGGTTCCCACTGCGCGGCCCGAACGCCGTCGACGCGAACCTCGGCCGGAGCGCCGGTGACAGCGACGAGGATGTCGGTGCTCGGCACCATGGCGAAGTCCAACGCCATGAGTTCCACCAACGGTGCAGTGGGTTCGCTCGCGACGAGAGCGTTCGCGACCTCGGCGCTGTACTGATCCGACGCGCCACCGGTCATCTGCCCGACACGGCTCGCGCGTCGCCGTCCGAGGTCGGTGACGGCGGAGATCCCAGGCTGCAGGATCGTCAAGGTCTCAGCCATCGATGCCTCCTGCGTACGCGTCCCACTCCGCAGCGTCGATGGGTTCGAAGCTGAAGGTGTCTCCCGGGGCGAAAGGCGACAACGGGCTCGACGTGAGGTCGACCAGTTCGACAGGTGTGCGGCCCAGGACCTGCCACCCGCCGGGTGCCGGTCGGGCGGATACGACGGCCTGACGCCCCGCGACGGCGACCGCTCCGGCCGGAACACTCGGGCGTGGACTGGACCGTCGAGGAATGGGAAGTTCGAACGCAGGCCCGTCGAGCATGGGCGCTCCGCCCGGAGACCCGAAGCAACGCATGGTGAGCGGCTCGGAGGAGTGGATACGGACGACCTCGTCCGTGCTCACTCCGAGTACCGAGGCGACGAGCTCCAGATCGGGACCGTGCACACCTCCGTAGACGACCGGAACGACGAAGGACCGCGGTGCGCGATGCTCGGTGTCGCCACCTGCCTGCGCTGCGGACTCGACGGCCCTCCGTACTGCGTCGTGTGAGGTTGTCACGCAATCGAATTCGACGAGCAGCGCGTCGTAGGTCACGATCGCGCCGAACACGCCTGATGGACTGCGAGCGTCGAGGGTGGCCGCCAGGGCGTGTACCCGGGCCCACTTCTCTTCCGTCGTCGCCGCCGACGACGTGACTCGCAGTGCCGAGTCGCCGCAGTCGGTGATGGTCAAGCCCGTCATGCCGGACAGCGATCGCGGCGCACGGTGTCCGAATGCAACCCCCGAATCTCGACGCCTGCCGCGTCGAGAGCAGCTCGAATGGCTGCGGCGGTGCGGACTGCACCCGGGTTGTCGCCGTGCAATAGAACGGTATCGGCCGCGATGGCGATCGGTGTGCCGTCGACCGCGTCGAGAACACCGTCGACCACCATGCGCACCGTGCGAGCCACCAATTCGTCGAGGTCTTCGATCACGGCTCCCGGCTCGGTGCGCGGCACCAGGGTGCCGTCCGGTCGGTACGCGCGATCGGCGATTCCGACGATTCCGACACGTACACCTCGCGTACGGGCCTCGTCCGCGAGGCAGCCGTCCTGCGCCATGACGATCATGCTCGGGTCGAGAGCGCAGACGGCGTCGACGACCGCGGTGGCGTAATCCGGTCCGGTCGCGACGAGATTGCCGAGCCGGCCGTGCGGAGCCACGTGCGTGACCGACGTACCGTGCGCCGTCGCGAACGCCTGCAGGGCACCGATTTGGTACAGGACGTCCGTTCGTACCTCGTCGGGCGTCAGATCCATTGCGCGACGGCCGAATCCGGCCAGATCGGGGAAGCTCGGGTGCGCGCCGACGGCGATCCCACGTTCGACGCAACGCCGAACGGTCAGATCCATCGTGCGCGGGTCGCCTGCATGGAAGCCGCAGGCAACGTTCGCCGACGTGAGCAGATCGAGCAGCGCCTCGTCTTCGCCCATGGTCCATGCGCCGAAGCTCTCGCCCAGATCGGCGACGAGGTCGATTCTGGAAACCATCGCTTCCTGCCTTTCTGCCTGTCGAAGTGGAACGTCAGGTGACGGTGGGCTGTACGCCCGGTGCCGCATCTCGTTGGAACGGACGCTACGCAGGAACGACGATCGAGCGTTAATACCCGTTCGCAGTGATGTAATAGCAAAGGCTTATGCTGGTTCACCTGGGAATATGCGGGACCCGCGTGTCGGATGCACGTGAATCGCTACAGCGCTGTAGCTCATCTGAAACGGTGAGGAAACCTTGTGCTGAACCGATAGGAGAGAAGAACAAACAGTGGACACACGACGGCTGTACTCGTTCGTTCGGATCGTCGATGCCGGCAGCATCACGCGCGCAGCGGACATCCTCCACATCGCCCAGCCGGCGCTCAGTCAACAGATGACGGCGTTGGAGTCGCACTTCGGGCAGCAGCTCTTGATTCGCAGCAAACAGGGCGTCGAACCGACCGACGCAGGAAAGGCGCTCTACCGACACGCGCAGGTGATTCTGCGGCAGGTGGAGAGCGCACAGGCCGAAGTCAGTGTCGTCGGAAGGGAATTGGCCGGCGGCGTGTCGGTGGGGCTTGCTCCGTACAGCACCGTCGCCGCGATCGCGCTACCGCTGCTGACGGCGGTCCGTGCGCGGTACCCGTCGATTCTGTTGCATATCAACGAGAATTTCGGCGGTGTGCTCAGTGAAGCAATGATGACCGGCCGCATGGACATGGCTCTGCTCTACGACGCGGGCCCGATCAAGGGCGTCACGTTCGAGAGGCTGCTGACCGAGGAGTTGATGGTGGTCGCGCCGTCGGGAACCGGTCTTCCCGGCGAAGCCGGTAGCGCCGTGTCGTTGCTCGACCTGCTCGAAGTGCCGCTGCTGCTTCCCGGCCGGATGCACACGATCCGCAAGGTCGTCGGAGCAGCGTTCGAATCCGCTCTGGCACAACCCAAGATCGTGGCGGAGGTCGAATCGGTGACCCTGATGGGTCAAGCCGTCAGAAGTGGCCTCGGCGCGACGGTGTTACCGCTGTCCGTGGCGCGCAGAATGATGAACGTTCAGGGGCTGGAGCTGCGACGGATCGAACCGGTCATCGAAGTGCAGGTGTCGTTGGGGACACCCGCGAACCAGCCGCTGTCCAAACCCGCCGAAGCGGTCCGTGAGGTGCTACGGACGGTGTTGGCGGAGTACGTCGCCGCCAACACCCGTCCGCCCGAACGAGGTCAGTAGCCCCGGTTCGGGTCGATCTTGGCTACCAATTCGCTTCCAGCGCAGCGAAGTTCGACGTTACGTGCGATGTGTGCAGCCAGCGCCGTCGACAATCCGGACGCTGGGTTCGCGACGTGAGGTGTGATGATTGCGTTCTCGAGCGACCACAACGGGTGCTGGTCGGGGAGTGGTTCGGGATCGGTGACGTCGAACGCGACTCCGCCGATCACTCCGTTCTTCACTGCGTCGACGGCAGCACCGGTGTCGACCAGTGCCCCGCGCGCCACGTTGACCACCCACGACGACGGCTTCATGCGGGCGAACGCGGACGCGTCGACCAGATGCGCGGTTTCGCTCGTCGCAGGCGCGGCGATCACGAAATGATCTGCGTTGGACCAGACTTCGTCGACACGGTCGGCGGGCAGCGTGAGCGCGGCGCCGTCGACCGGAACCCCCGAGCGCGTCACCGCCAGCACTTTCGCGCCCGCTGCGTGCAGGAACGGGATGAGTGCCCGGCCGATGCCGCCGCACCCGACGATCGCGACGGTGCTTCCGTCCAGCGTTCCGACTCGCGGGTCGAATTCGTCCTTCCGCCAGGAGTCTGCCTTCAGCTGCTCGGGCAGGTGTCGGACACCGGCCAGCAGCAGCATGATGGTGTGTTGTGCGACCGTGCGGGAATAGGCGCCGGCGGCGGACGTCCACGTCCTCTTGTCGTCGACGATCCCTGCGTCCAACCAGGACTCGACGCCGGCCGACGAGAGCTGCACCCAACGGATCGAGTCGGGCAGATCACGCGGGAACGAATCGGGACCCGCCGTCCACACCACCGCGTCGGCGTCGTCGAGCGGTGCGAGGACGCCTCCCGCGCAGGTGATCGCGTCGGCCAGTTCGGCATTGTGCGTCGGGCCGAGGTGTATACGTACGGGTGCCACGAGAGATCTCACTTCTTCTGGACGAAACGGTTGGTGTGTGTCAGACGACGGCGGTCATGCCGCCGTCGACGTACAGAATCTGGCCGTTGACGAAATCGGATGCGGGCGAGGACAGGAACAGCAGCGAACCGACCAGTTCCTCGGTACGGCCCCATCGACCGGCAGGCGTGCGCGCGGCGAGCCAGGCAGTGAATTCGGCGTCGTCGACGAGCGCGCGCGTCAACTCGGTGTCGAAGTAACCGGGCGCGAGAGCGTTGACCTGAATACCGCGCGGAGCGAGATCCGCGCACATACCGCGGGTCAGCATCTTCAACCCGCCCTTGCTCGCCGCGTAGGGTGCGATGCCTGCCCGTCCCAGTTCGCTCTGGACCGAACAGATGTTGACGATCTTGCCGTGCCCGCGATCGACCATCGCGCGTGCGAACTCACGGCCGACGTAGAAGGCACTGGTGAGGTTCGTATCCAGTACCCGACGGAAATCGTCGTCGGCGAACTCGAGCAGCGGAGCGCGATGCTGAACGCCGGTGTTGTTCACGACGATCTCGACCGGGCCCACCTCGGACTCGATACGCACTGCTGCCGCCGCGACCTGGGCCGAGTCCGTGACATCGAATGCGTCGGCGCGGACGTCGGCTCCGGTCGCCTCGGCGACTTCGTCACGAGTGCGAGACAGTGCGTCGGCGTCGCGCCCGTTCAACACGACGCGCGCGCCCGCCTCCGCCAGCCCGGTGGCCAGCGCGCGGCCGATGCCTCTGCTCGATCCGGTGACCAGTGCGACCTTGTCGCGCAAGTCGAAAACCTCATGGCCGTGCACGTATCACGCCTTCCGTGGAGAGATGTCGTGGTCTCGGCGCTGCCGAGGTGTCTGCCGATACATCCTGCCAAGCGACATTCGGTGCGCAAGGCCGACGGGCATACCTATCGGGTCTGACGTCATACGCGGCGCCTCGTCGGCAATGTGATTGAAGATGAGACGAGCTGGGTATCACCTGCTCAGGCGCGAGCCGAATGATACGAACACGTGGAGGAGATCGGTGGAGAACAGCAGGTCGGGGTCCGAGACGATCGCAGTGCAGTCGTGGTGGGACCAGACGATGGCAGTGTGCAGGCGTCCCGCAGACGCCACGGCGGACGTGACGGTGCGGCAGGAATTGCAGCTCGTGGGCGCGTCGGACCGCTAGGTCATCGCTGTCGGCGGGTCTTCGTCGGTGATTCCAGCCCCTCCAGAACGAGTCGGAGGTATTGGTCGGCGAGCTGCTCGGCCGACAGCTTTCCCGACGGGGTGAACCATCGGACGGCTACCCACACCGAATCGCGCAGGAAGCGGTAGGCGATGATCGGATCGAGATCGTCGCGGAAGTCGCCCTGCGCGATTCCGTCTTCTATCACCTTGACCCAGATCTGCCGGACGTCGGTTTCGGCCTTGGTGAGGTACGAGAAGCGAGGGAACTGGGACAGGTAGTTGCGTTCGTTCTGAATGACCGTGATGGCTGCTCGGTGCGGACCGAGGGAGACGAACGCGGCGAGGATCAGTTCGCGCAGTGTCGTTTTCGGATCGAGATCGCGTCCGGCGATGTCCCGGTAGGTGGCCATGAGACTGTCGAGATAGCTCGTCAGTATCTCGTCGATGATGGTTTCTTTGGAATCGAAGTGGTGGTACAAGCTGCCCGACAGCACGCCTGCCGCGTCCCCGATCTCGCGCACGGTCGTCGATCGAAAGCCGCGCTCGGCGAACAGTTCTGCTGCGATGTCGACGAGAGCCCGACGACGCGTCGAACCCTGGGATGCCGGGTCGGTCGCGCGCCCGTTCTTGCGGCGCCGCGGTGCCGCGGGGCTCCGCGAGGGTTCGGTCGATGCAGCCATGCGCAAATTATCCACTCTCCCCGCCCGAGCGTTAGCTTGGGGGCAGTTCCGATGAGAAGCCTGCGTCCTCGGCGAGCGCCGCGACGTGTGTCCCCGGCGAACCGAACAGCAGAGAACTCGCATGAGCTCGCTTGAAGAACAGGTGCATGTCGTGCTCCCAGGTGATCGCGATCCCGCCGTGTAATTGCACGCAGTCGGCGGCGACGGCTCCGAACGCGTCGGAACACCAGACCTTGGCGACCGAGACGTCCGGGTTCGACGCACCGTGTTCGGTCATCGACTGCGCCGCGACATAGGCTGCGGCTCTGGCCGATTCGACGAGTACGTGCAGGTCCGCCATCCGATGAGCGAGGGCCTGTAAGCTGCCGATCGGCCGTCCGAACTGGGTGCGCGACGTCGTGTAGTCGACGGTGAGTTCCAGGCACCGAGCCGCAGCTCCGACCTGCTCGGCGGCGAGCAGCACCGTCGCACAGGACAGGGCATGATCGACGGCTCGCACCGGATCGGCGGCGGCGATGGGCCGAGCGTTCGCGTCGTCGAACGTGACTCGATACAGAGCTCGCGTCGGATCCAGTGTGCCGCCGTCGGATACGGCCACACCGGGGGTGTGGGCGCCGACCTCGAACAGGCCGGGATCGCCGTCGTTCGTCGCGAGAACGACGAACGTATCGGCAGCACCGGCGTCCAGGACGTAGTGGGCGGTACCCGTCAGCGTCCACTCGTGCTCGAGCCTCGCCTGAACCCCGAGGCGTGCGCCGGACCAGCGGCCGCATTCGTCGGCGAGGCACGCCGACACGACGGTCGCTCCTGTTGCGATCCCGGGGAGGAGTCGCGCCCGAGCGTCGTCGTCCGTCGTGGCGGCCAGGAGAGTTGCTGCAAGACACGCCGTTCCGAGCATGGGGGACGGGGTGAGCATGCGTCCCAGTTCCTCGGCGACGACCGCCGCATCGATCAACGAGCCCGCCGCACCGCCGTGCTCGTCGTCGATCAGCAGACCGCCCACTCCGATCTGCTCGCACAACGTCGTCCACAGGTCGCGGTCGAATCGGTCGGGGGTCGTTGTCGCGGCACGCACATCCGGCGATCCCGACCTCTTGGACAGCAACGCGCGCACGGATTTCGCGAGCATCGTCCGATCGTCGTTCAGTATGTTCACAACGACTCCAGCACGATCCGTCGATGCGCGGACGGCGTTCCCCACGCAGAACGCAACGCCCGGACCATGCCGATCCAGAGCGACAGGTCGCATTCCCTCGTGTATCCGATCGCGCCGTGAACCTGCAGCGCGGTCCGGCTCGCCCGGTACGCGGCATCGGTGCAAGCGACCTTGGCGGCAGAGACGTCGCGGCGTGCGTCCACCGATCCCGACCCGACGGACAACGCTGCCCCCATCAGGAGCGGACGAGCCATCTCCATCTCGATCGCGACGTCCGCCAGCGCATGTTGAACGGCCTGAAACGTGCCGATGGAACGGCCGAACTGCCGTCGGGACTTCGCGTACTCGACCGTGGTGTCGAGAAGCGCCCGGCCTGCGCCCGCCAACTGCGCGGCGCACGCCAGTGACCCGTGCAGGCCTACGACGTCCTCGGCCCCGTCGTCGAGCGCCGACACGGTGTCGGACGCGCGGAGGTGTCCCAGCGTCCGCGACGGATCGACGGACTGGACCGCGGCGTCGACGACGGCCGTCCGGACGTTGCCGTTCTCGACGAGAAACAGCAGATCGGCGACGCCAGGGTCGGCGGCACGCGGCATCGACGGCGACAGTGCCGACGAGGCGATGAGCTCACCGGACGCGAGTGCGGTCAGCCAGGAATCGCGCCGATCGAATGTCGTGTGTGTCAACAGCACGGGCACGACGGCGATCGATTCGACGAGCGGCCCGGGGACCGCCCACCGACCGAGTCGTTCCATCGCCACCACCATGTCGACGGGGTCCGCGCCGACGCCGTCGTGATCGGCGTCGATCGCAAGGCCCGTGACCCCAAGCGCGGCAAGTGACCGGAACAGCCGTCGCACCGGCCCGGTGTCACCTGCCGCCAGAGCCCGGGACACGCGGGGTACGTCGGCAGCGGCGAGCATCGAATCGAGCGAGGCCGCGAAATCGAGTCGCGAGTTGTCGAGAACGAATCTCATCGGTGTGCCTTCGGCAGGCCCAACAGTCTCTCGGCGATGACACCCCGTTGAATCTCGTTGGTGCCGGCGTAGATCGGGCCGGACAACGAGAACACGAAGCCGTCAGTCCATGGTCCGCGTACCTCTGCGTCCGTACCGAGCACGTCGAGCGCGGTTTCGTGCAGCGCGACGTCGAGTTCGGACCAGAACACCTTGGTGAGCGAGGATTCCGCGCCGAGGCTGCCGCCGTCGGTCAACGTCGTCGCCGTCCCGAACGTGTGCAGCCGATAAGCCTGGGCACCGATCCACGCGTCGACGACGCGGTGGGCCACGGCGGTGTCCGACGCATCGCCGTGCTCACGAAACAGCCGGACCAATCGATCGGCCGCGGCGACGAAGCGTCCCGGGCTGCGCAGGGACATTCCGCGTTCGTTGCTGGACGTGCTCATCGCGACGCGCCAGCCGTCGTGCACTGCGCCGAGGACGTCGTCGTCCGGGACGAACACGTCGTCGAGAAAGATCTCGGCGAAACCGGATTCGCCGTTCAACTGCGGAATCGGTCGGACGGTGACGCCGTCGGCCGTCAGCGAGAACATGCAGTACGTCAAACCGCGGTGGCGCTCGGCCGCCGGGTCGGACCGGAACAACCCGAAGGCCTTGTCGGCGAACCCGGCCCTCGAGCTCCACGTCTTCTGTCCGCGCAGCAGCCAGCCGCCGTCGGTCCGGTGCGCAGAAGACCGGATTCCGGCCAGGTCGCTGCCTGCCTCGGGCTCGGACCACGCCTGTGCCCATATGTCGTCGCCAGCTGCCATCCGGGGGAGAATCCGTCGCAGCTGTTCGTCGGTGCCGTGCGCGAACAACGTCGGAGCGAGAAGAAAGATGCCGTTCTGGGAGACGCGGCCCGGAGCTTCGGCCGCGTAGTACTCCTCCTCGAAGAGGAGCCATTCGAGCACCGACGCGTCCCGGCCGCCCAGGTCTCGCGGCCACGAGACCACCGAATAGCGATGTCGGGCAAGCATTCGTTCCCATTCGCGATGGGCCTCGAAACCGTCGGCCGTGTCCATCGACCGCAACGGCCGTTCGGGGATGTTGTCCCGCAGGAACTCTCGCACCTCCTCGCGAAAACGAACTGTGTCGGAATCGAAGTCGAGGTCCATGCGCTCACGTCCTTTCGCGTGCAGCTGCCGACGTCTTCATGGACCTGGCATCCATACCGCCCAACGAATCCGAATCGACCTCGGCATTGTACGAGTGCGCGAAGTGGTGCAGACCGAACACCGAATCCATCCCGGCGCGAAGTCCCATGATGTCCTCGCACTGATTGACGGCCTTCTTCGTGAGCGCCAACCCGAATCCGGGCATCTCGCCGATCTGCTCGGCGAGCGTCGACGCCGCGTCGTGCAGCTCGGCGCGAGGAACGACCCGGTTGATCATTCCCCACTCGAGTGCCTGCTCGGCCGTGAACCGTTGGCCGGTGAACAGAATCTCCTTCGCTCGACGTGGCCCGAGGACCCACGGGTGCGCGAAGTACTCGACGCCGGGGATACCCATCCGCACGACGGGATCCGAGAAGAATGCATCGTCGCTCGCCACGATCAGGTCGCAGACCCAGGACAGCATCAGACCGCCGGCGATACAGGCACCCTGCACGGCAGCGATGGTGGGCTTCGGTATCTCCCGCCACCGCCTGCACATTCCGAGGTAGACCTCCATCTCCCGTGCGAACCTCTGGTCGCCGCCCGCCTTGCGCACGTGGTCCCACCACAGCACCGCTCGGTTCTCGTAGTGCGCGTCGACGTCACGGCCCGGCGTACCGATGTCGTGTCCGGCCGAGAAGTGCTTTCCGTTGCCCGCCAATACGATTGCTGCGACGTCGTCGTCCTCGACCGCCGTGGTGAATGCGCGGTCCAACGCGTAGGTCATCGCCGAATTCTGTGCATTGGAATATTCCGGTCGGTTCATCGTCACGAGCGCGACCCGTCCGCGGGTCTCGTACGTGACTACCTGGCTGTCGCTGGTTTCGGTCATGTCGACTCCTGGCTGAGCAAGGGCTTGGTTTGTTAACGTACCCGAATGGACAACGTCGCGGGAAGGTTCGGCGGATTCGAGGACACCTCCGACGGCGAATTTCGCCGTCGCGTCCGAGACTGGCTGCGCGACAACCTCGCAGGCGATTTCGCGGCGGTGAAAGGGATGGGAGGTCCAGGGCGCGAACACGAGGCGTTCGACGACCGAGTGGCGTGGGAGCGTCACCTCGCTCGGTCCGGGTGGACGTGCATCGGCTGGCCCGTCGAGTACGGAGGACGCGGCGCGAGCCTCGAACAGCAGGTGATCTTCCACGAGGAGTACGCGCGGGCCGACGCGCCTGCCCGCGTCGCGCACATCGGAGAACAATTGTTGGGGCCCACCCTCATCGCCTTCGGAACCGACGCGCACCGTGCTCGATTCCTTCCTGGCATCGCGAGCGTCGACGAGCTGTGGTGTCAGTGCTATTCGGAGCCGGGCGCCGGATCCGACCTGGCAGCGGTGTCGACGTCGGCCACTCTGATCGACGGCGACTGGGTGATCGATGGACAGAAGATCTGGACCTCGCTCGCTCACGTCGCCGATTGGGCGTTCGTGATCGCCAGGACGGACAAGGGATCTCGTCGACATGCCGGTCTTTCGTACCTGCTCGTGCCGATGAAGCAGGACGGTGTGACCGTTCGGCCGATCAGACAACTGACCGGAACATCGGAGTTCAACGAGGTGTTCTTCGACGGTGCGCGAACGGACGGCGACCTCGTCGTCGGGGAACCCGGGCGCGGCTGGGCGGTAGCGATGGCCACCTTGGGATTCGAGCGCGGCGTCTCCACCCTCGGTCAGCAAGTCGGATTCGCTCGGGAATTGTCGGACATCGTCGACATCGCGCACCGGAACGGGACCGCCGACGACCCTGTGGTGCGCGAGAAGTTGATTCGCGCGTGGATCGGGCTGAAGGTGATGCGGGCCTATGCGTCGTCGACGCTCGGGGGATCGGGCGAGCACGGTGAGGCGTCGGTCTCGAAGCTGCTGTGGGCGACCTGGCATCGCGGACTCGGCGAATTGGCCATGGAGGTCGTCGGTGCGCCGTCGGCGATGGCTCCGAACGACGACCTGGACCGACTGCAGCGGCTGTACCTGTTCAGCCGCGCCGACACGATCTACGGCGGCTCCAACGAGATACAGCGAAACATCATCGCCGAGCGAGTGCTCGGACTTCCACGAGAGGCACGACGTTGACCACACGCCCACCCGGCCCCCTCTCGATCGCTCCCGTCGAAACGCCCGGTCACGGTCTGCTGACGGATCGTGTCGTGGTCGTCACCGCCGCCGCGGGCACCGGAATCGGAAGTGCCACGGCGCGTCGCGCCCTGTGGGAAGGGGCCGACGTCGTCGTCTCCGACGTGCATCCCCGGCGACTGGAGGCCACGCGTGACGAACTCGCGGGGTTGGCGCTCGGCGCGGTGGCAGCGGTCGTCTGCGACGTGACCGACACCGGTCAGGTCGACGCGCTGATCGACGGCGCAGTCGACGCGTTCGGGCGGATCGACGTCGTCGTCAACAATGCCGGGCTCGGTGGTGAGACGCCCGTGGTCGACATGACGGACGATCAATGGTCGACCGTGTTGAACGTGACGCTGAACGGGACGTTCCGGTGCACTCGGGCGGCGCTGAACTATTTCCGGGGAGTCGATCACGGCGGCGTGATCGTCAACAACGCCAGTGTTCTCGGGTGGCGTGCACAGCACGGTCAAGCGCACTACGCGGCGGCCAAGGCCGGGGTCATGGCCCTGACTCGGTGCAGTGCGGTCGAGGCCGCCGAATACGGGGTGCGCATCAATGCCGTCGCGCCCAGCATCGCCGCTCATGCATTCCTGGCCAAGGTGACGTCGGAGGAACTGCTCGATCGGCTCGCAGCGGACGAGGCGTACGGGCGCGCCGCCGAGCCGTGGGAGATCGCGAGCACGATCGCATTCCTCGCCAGCGACTATTCGACGTATCTGACGGGCGAAGTCGTGTCGGTGTCCAGTCAGCGGGCGTGACCGGTCCGTCAACGAGCGCCGTAGACGGGAACCGGATCGGCTGCGGCCGTGAGGATCTCGTGCACACCCTTCCCGATGTCCGCCGGGGCCCACCGTGCGCCGTTGTCGACCGACGGGCCGTGACGCCACCCTTCGGCCAGTCGGATGATTCCGCCTTCGACTTCGAACACGCGTCCCGTCACGTCCTTCGACTCGGTACTGCCCAGCCAGACGACGAGGGGTGAGACGTTCTCGGGCGCCATGGCGTCGAATCCCGATGTCGGCGCGGCCATGTCGTCGGCAAAGGCCCCTTCCGTCATGCGTGTGCGTGCCGCAGGCGCAATGGCGTTGACGGTGACTCCGTATCGCGCGAGTTCGCTCGCCGCAACCAACGTCATGGCCGCGATGCCGGCTTTGGCGGCCGCGTAATTGCCTTGCCCGACGCTTCCCTGCAGCCCGGCACCCGAACTCGTGTTGACGATGCGCGCGTCGACCGGTCGTCCCGCCTTGGACTCCGACCGCCAGTACGCGGCCGCATGGCGTAGCGGCGCGAAGTGACCCTTGAGGTGCACGCGAACGACGGCATCCCATTCGGCTTCCTCCAGGTTCACCAGCATGCGGTCACGGAGGAAGCCGGCGTTGTTGACGAGCACGTCGAGTGACCCGAACGTCTCGATCGCCGTGTCGATCACCGTGCGAGCGCCTGCCCAGTCCGCGACGTCGCTGGTATCGACGACGGCGTCGCCTCCGCGTAGGCGAATCTCGTCGACGACGGCCTGCGCCGGACCCCCGGACGCCGTCGACCCGTCCAGCGCGACGCCGAAATCGTTGACCACGACCTTGGCGCCCTCGGCCGCGAACGCAAGCGCGTGTGCACGCCCGATACCCCGCCCCGCCCCGGTCACGACGACGACGCGGTCTCGGCACAACCCTGTCATGAAGGTCCTCCCTCGGGTTCTCGATCTCTGTCGGCATTCGACGCGCCCAGGAATGCGGGCCGCTCACCGCCTCCGTGTACTGCGAGCATCGTTCCGGTGATGTACGACGCGGCCGGGGACGCCAGAAAGACGGCAGACGCCCCCACGTCGTCGGGCGTCGCGAGCCGCCCCAGTGGGACGGTATGCGCCACGGCATCGAGGCCGTCCGCGTCGCCGTAATGCAGCGCACTCCGTTCCGTGGCCACCATCCCCACGGTCAGACCGCTGACGCGAACCTTGGGAGCCCACTCGACGGCGAGCGATCCGGTCAGATTCTCCAGGCCGGCTTTCGCCGCTCCGTACGCGGCCGTCCCGGGCGACGGGCGTCGCGCGCTGACGCTGCTCACCATGATGATCGACCCGCCCGAATCCTGTTGCTGCATGACGTGATTCGCAGTCTGCGCGACGAGCAGTGGGGCAAGGAGGTTGAGTTCCACGATCGACCGGTGGAAATTCGGACTCGCGTCGGCGGCCAATGCGTAGGGGGAACCGCCCGCATTGTTGACGACCGCGTCCAGGCTGCCGTGCCGTTCGACGATCGTGGACACGAGATGCTGCACGTCGTCCTCCCGCCGCACGTCGCATCGCAGGAACTCCGCGTGTGCCAGGCCGTCCAGGACCGGGGATTCGGGTTCGCGTCGCGCACACGTGACGACGACATACCCCGCTCGGAGAAATGCGCGTGCGATTCCGGCTCCCACGCCGCGTGCGCCGCCGGTGACCAGGGCAACCTTGCCGATGCGAGCTGATTCCACGTCTGTCTCCCGTCGGGCTGAGAAATCGCCGAACCGTCCGAGTTCGTTGGATCTCCGTGTTAACTTACCAAGCACATGCTTGCTTTGGCGTCGAACGTGAGGATCGATCGTGGCAATCACTGCAACCGAACCCGAGCCGGGAATAGCCGTCGTCACCATCGACTACCCGCCGGTGAACGCGCTTCCCGTGCAGGGCTGGTTCGACCTCGCGGACGAGGTGCGCGCCGCGGGTCGCGATGCAGACGTGCGGGTCGTCGTACTTCGCGCCGAGAATCGCGGATTCTGCGCCGGCGTCGACATCAAGGAGATCGAGAAGTTCTCGGGCTACGACCATCTCATCGGCGCCAACAAGGGCTGCGCCGCAGCATTTTCCGCGGTCTACGACTGCGAGGTGCCCGTTGTCGCTGCGGTGCACGGCTTCTGCCTCGGCGGTGGAATCGGTCTCGTCGGAAATGCGGATGTCGTCGTCGCCTCCGACGACGCGACGTTCGGAGTGCCCGAAGTCGACCGCGGCGCGCTCGGAGCCGCAACGCACCTGGCGCGGTTGGTGCCGCAGCATCTGATGCGCACGCTCTACTACACGGCTCGGCAGATCGACGCCGCGACGCTGCAGCACTTCGGGTCGATCTACGACGTCGTGCCCCGCGACGATCTCGTCGAGGCAGCCTTTCGCGTCGCGCGCGAGATCGCGGCCAAGGACACGCGCGTCATTCGCGCCGCGAAAGAAGCGCTCAACGGAATCGACCCGCAGCAGGTGCATCGGAGTTACAGATTCGAGCAGGGATTCACGTTCGAGCTGAATCTGTCCGGCGCTGCCGACGAGGCCCGGCGAGCATCGCTCGACAACAACTTCCGCGCGCCGACCGAGAAGGGATGACGGACATGGCCGTACCGACTCGGCGTGACAAGACGACCACTCTCGACGAACTGGTCGCCGAACTGTCCGACGGAATGACCGTCGGATTCGGGGGATGGGGCTCGCGACGCAAGCCCATGGCGGCGGTCCAGGCGATCCTGCGGTCGGATCTGAAGGACTTGACAGTGGTGTCGTACGGTGGACCCGACGTCGGAATGCTCTGTGCTGCAGAGAAAGTGCGACGCGTGGTGTTCGGGTTCGTCTCGCTGGATTCCGTGCCGTACGACCCGTGGTTCGCGCGAGCACGCACGTCCGGTCGAATCGAGGTACGCGAACTCGACGAGGGGATGTTGAACGCGGGTCTTCGGGCCGCGGCTGCACGCCTGCCGTTTCTGCCCATTCGCGCGGGGCTCGGATCGGACGTCATGGCGTACTACCCGGAACTGCGGACCGTGCTCTCGCCGTATCCGATTCCCGGAACGTCGACACACGAAGAACTCGTCGCCATGCCCGCGCTGAACCTGGACGCGGCATTCGTGCACCTCAATCTCGCGGATGCGAGCGGCAACGGCGCGTACCTCGGGCCCGACCCGTACTTCGACGATCTGTATCTGCTTGCGTCCGAACGACGCTACCTGACGTGCGAACGGGTTGTATCGACAGCGGATCTCGTCGATGCGGTGCCACCGCAGGCGTTGCTGACCAACCGCATGATGGTCGACGCCGTCGTCGAAGTGCCTGGGGGAGCTCGTTTCACGTCGTGTGTGCCCGACTACGGACGCGACGAGGAGACGCAGAAGGACTACGTGCGCGCGGCGAGTGACGTCGCCGAGGGGAGACGATTCGTCGAGCGGTTCGCGCACGGTGTCGATGCGCGACAGGAGGCAGTGCGATGACGACAGTGACCACGACGGCGACGCGCGCGGAGATCTGCACTGCCGCGTGCGCCGACCTCTTCCTCGGCGCGGGGGAGATACTCGCCAGCCCGATGGCGCTCGTTCCGGCCCTCGGTGCACGGCTCGCACGACTGACCACCGCACCCGATCTGTTGCTGTCCGACGGCGAGGCGTATCTGCTCGCGGACACGCCCGCGCTCGGCGGCAGCGGCGCGATCGAAGGCTGGATTCCGTACCGCAGAGTGTTCGACGTCGTCGCAAGCGGGCGACGCCACGTCGTCATGGGTGCCAACCAACTCGATCGTCACGGCAACCAGAACATCTCGTGCCTCGGCGATCATGCACGGCCGACGCGTCAGATGTTCGGGGTGCGCGGCGGACCGGGCAACACGATCAATCACCGGACCAGCTACTGGGTACCGAAGCACTCCACCCGGGTCTTCGTCGACGCCGTCGACATGGTGTCCGGCGTCGGCTACGACAGAGTCGGCGACGATCCGGCTGCACGTTTCCTCGACGTGCACCGCGTCGTCACCGATCTCGGTGTCCTCGACTTCGGGGGACCCGGTCGCTCGATGCGGTTGTCGTCGGTGCATCCGGGAGTGTCCGTCGACGACGTGTGCGCCGCCACGGGTTTCGAGCTCGCCTGCACCGACGTGGCGGAAACGCGGATCCCGACCGACGAGGAACTGCACCTGATCCGAGACGTGCTCGATCCGCGCGCACTGCGCGAGAAGGAGGTGCCGTCGTCGTGACGACGCTGTCCACGCCGCTGACCGAACTCGTCGGAGTGCGTCACCCGATCGTGCAGACCGGGATGGGGTGGGTGGCCGGACCGAGTCTCGTGGCAGCGACCGCCGACGCGGGTGGTCTCGGCATCCTGGCGTCGGCGACGATGACGTACGACGAACTGGCGGCAGCGATCGCGAAGACCAAACGCGCGACGTCGTGCCCGTTCGGTGTCAACATCCGTGCCGACGCCACCGACGCGCGGCAGCGCGTCGATCTACTGATCCGAGAGGGCGTCCGCGTCGCGTCCTTCGCGCTCGCACCGAGACCCGACTTGATCGCTACCCTGAAAGAGGCTGGGGTAGTGGTGATTCCCTCCGTCGGGGCAGCGAAGCATGCCCGTAAGGTCGCGCAGTGGGGTGCTGACGCCGTCGTCGTGCAAGGGGGAGAGGGCGGCGGACACACCGGTCCGGTGGCGACGACGTTGCTGTTGCCGTCGGTGCTCGACGCGGTCGACATCCCTGTCGTCGCAGCCGGCGGATTCTTCGACGGCAGGGGGTTGGCGGCCGCATTGTCCTACGGTGCAGCGGGAGTCGCGATGGGGACACGTTTTCTGCTGACGCAGGAATCCACGGTGCCCGACGCCGTCAAGAGAAAGTACCTGGAGTCCGGGCTCGACGGGACGGTCGTGTCGACCCGCGTCGACGGCATGCCGCACCGAGTTCTTCGGACCCCGCTGGTCGAATCTCTGGAGAATGGTTCGCATGCAACGGGATTCGTGAACGCTGTGCGGAGTGCTGTGCGGTTCAGGAAAATGACCGGAATGTCGCTACGCGCCATGGTGCGCGACGGCGTGGAGATGCGCCGCAGTCGTGACCTGAGTTGGGCGCAGGTGCTGATGGCCGCGAACACGCCGATGATGCTGAAGTCGGGTCTCGTCCAGGGTGATACGGACGCAGGAGTGTTGGCGTCGGGTCAGGTCGTCGGAGTGCTCGACGACGTTCCGACGGTCGAGCAGTTGATCGAGCACATCGTGCACGACGCGGTGGCGGCGATCGAACGGCTCGGTGCCATGTTGGACCGATCGGACGACGCTACCCCAGGCGTTCGATGATCGTGACGTTCGCGGTGCCGCCGCCCTCGCATACCGTCTGCAATCCGTAACGGCCACCGGTGCGTTCGAGTTCGCACAGCATCGTCGCGAACAACTTCGTGCCCGTCGCGCCGAGCGGATGGCCGAGAGCTATCGCGCCGCCGTTGGCGTTGACGATTGCCGGGTCTGCGTCGGTCTCCTTCATCCAGGCCAGCACCACCGAGGCGAACGCTTCGTTGATCTCCACGACGTCGATGTCGTCGATCGCCAATCCGGTGCGCTTCAACGCGTGGCGTGTGGCCGGAATGGGCGCGCTGAGCATCGCGATCGGATCGCTTCCCCGTGCGCTCAGGTGATGCACCCGAGCGCGCGGAACCAACGCATGCTCGCGAACCGCCGCCTCGGACGCCACCAGCGTGGCGCTGGCGCCGTCGGAGATCTGGCTCGCGAGCGCCGCAGTCAGTCGTCCTCCCTCGACGAGCGTGGGCAGGGCGGCCATTTTCTCGAGCGTGGTGGCGCGAGGACCCTCGTCCACGGCGAACCCGTCGACCGCGACGATCTCGCGGTCGAAACGCCCGGTCGCGATGGCATGACGCGCACGCTCGTGGCTCGAGAGAGCGAATGACTCCATGTCCTCGCGTGCGATGTTCCACCGCTCGGCGATCATCTCCGCGCCATGGAACTGCGAGACTTCCTGTTTCCCGTACCGGTGCACCCAGCCTGCCGACCCGTCGAACGGAGTGTCGAATCCGTAGGCGCGGCCCGCCGTCATAGCCGCGGCGATCGGGATCGCGGACATGTTCTGCACGCCCCCGGCGACGACCAGATCGGCGGTGCCGCTCATGACGGCTTGCGCTGCGAAATGCAGTGCCTGCTGGCTTGATCCGCATTGACGGTCGACCGTGACGCCAGGTACCTCCTCCGCATAGCCCGCTGCCAACCAGGAGGTCCTGGCGATGTTCCCCGCCTGTGGCCCGATGGCGTCGACGCAGCCGAACACGACGTCGTCGACATCGATGGGGTCGACCGGGGTTCGGTCCAGCAACGCGCGTAGAACGCACGCTCCGAGGTCGGCCGGGTGCATCGACGACAGCGCCCCGCCGCGCTTGCCGACAGGGGTACGCACGGCGTCGACGACGTAGGCCTCGGGCATGGGACTCCTCGCGGTCTCGGGATGCGGCGATTGTAACAACCAAGCAATTGTTCGGCAGGCGATTTCAGCGGGCTGCGTTTGCTAGCCTGTGAGCCACCCGACACAGGAGGAATTCGAATTTCAGTCTCGAGCGAGGACTACATCGCGTCCCGGATGCCCCTGCCTGCGCTCGGTCCCGACACGCCCGCCTTCGAACGGACGTGGACGGTGCGCCTCGGCGACACCGACACGAAGGACCGGCTGAGGCTGGACGCCGTCGCGCGGTACTTGCAGGACATCGCATTCGACCATCTCGACGTGTCCGACGACGGCCACCTCCACGGCGCCTGGATCGTGCGACGGACCGTCGTCGACGTTCTCCGCCCGATAGTGTTCCGAGAGAACGTCACGCTGCGGCGATGGTCGTCGGGGTTGTCCAACCGCTGGTGCAACATTCGTGTACAGATCGTCGGCGACCGTGGCGGTCTCGTGGAGACCGAAGCGTTCTTCATTCATATCGACCCGACGACGGGCGGTCCCAGTCGCATGACCGACCGGTTCATGGCGCCGATGCTCGAGCAGACCACCGTGCACAGGCTGCGGTGGAAGGCGCACCTGAGTCCGTTCGACGGGTCGCGCGAGACGCGGAGAACTGCGTTTCCGACGCGGTCGACGGATTTCGACCGGTTGGGCCACGTCAACAACGCGATCTACTGGCAGCCGGTCGAGGACGAACTTGCAGGCGACCCGGCGTTCGTCGAGAGGCCGCACCGTGCCATCGTCGAACATGTCGGCGCCGTGCTGCAGGGCGACGACGTCACGGTGCAGTCCTACTGCGACGGCGACACGCTGTACATGCAGATCGAGACGGAGAAGGCGACGTCCGCGCTGGTGCGCGTCGAACCCCTCGTGGGTGCGAACGTATAGCGCCCTCTGGTCGCTCCGCGGGCTTCGCTCCTGCAGGCGGCCGTACCTGCGCGCTCACGTGGAACGTGCGGGACCCGTCGTGCCGCGAACGATCAATTCCGGCTCTATGACGCTGTCTCCGACCGTCGATTCGGGATCGTCCAATCGATTTATGGTGAATTCCAGAGCTTTTCGAGCCAGTTGCGCACTGTCCTGACGCACTGTCGTCAGATCGATGCGGGACAGCCGGGACAGGGGAGCGTCGTCGTAACCGACGATCGAGACGTCGCCGGGAATGGAGACGCCGGCTTTGGTCAGGACGTCCATGATGCCCAACGCGCTGCGGTCGTTGCCCGCCATGATCGCCGTCGGCAGCGTCGACCCCCCGAGAAGGAACGACGCCGCGGCTGCGCCCGCGGACTCGTCGTGCGCACCGGGTACGACGCGCACGTAGGTCTCCAGGCCGTGCGCGTGCATCGCCTCGACGTACGCGCGACGACGGTCCGTCGACACCGAGTGCTCGCCGCCGTCGACGTGCACGATGTCGCGGTGGCCGAGCTCGACGAGGTGGTCTACGGACTGCCGAATTCCCTTGCTGTCCGCAGAGCGGACGGTGTTGACCGACGAGCCGGACACTGTACGGCCGACGATCGTCAGTGAAGCGCGTGTGCCCACCGAGCGCAGATAGTCGGAATCCGACATCGGATTGAACAGGATCAGACCCTCGCACCGATGACTCAGAAGCGCCTCGATGGCGTTTCGTTCGTCACGCGTCGGACCGCTCGCCGACAACAGCACGTCGTATCCGGCCTCCTCGGCGGCGTCGTACACCGTCCCGATCATTTCGGCCTGGAAGGTCTGCTTGACGTCGGTCAGCACACCGAGCGTGCGGCTGCGTCCACGCGCGAGCAGCTGAGCCGCACGGTCCGGCTGATATCTCAGGTCGTCCGCGGCCCGAAGAACCCGCTGGCGCGTTTCCTCGGAAGCGCCGGGCTTGTCGCTGAAGATCAGCGACACCAACGTGCGCGATACCCCCGCACGCTCGGCGACGTCGGCCATCGTGGCACGTCGTCGAGGAGACAATTCAGGTGGTTCGGTGGATTTCTGCACGTGCCCTCCCTGTCGTGCGTGATCGTCATCAGCGACCCGACAGATTGTCTTGACAATCACACATCGAGTCACAATAGTATGCGACTGAAGCGCGTCAGTAACGCGCGTCAGACTCTATAACTGCTCGGGCACCGACGACCGATCGTGTGCACATTCCGAGACCGTCGAAAGGACTGGCCATGAGCGTGATCCGCGTTGGATCTGCACCGGATTCGTGGGGCGTGTGGTTCCCGGAGGACCCACAGCAGACGCCGTACACCCGATTCCTCGACGAGGTCTCGGCGTCGGGTTACGAGTGGATCGAACTCGGTCCCTACGGCTACCTGCCCACCGATCCGAAGCAGCTCTCGGACGAACTCGCCGCCCACAACCTGAAACTGTCCGCCGGCACGGTGTTCGAGCACCTGCACCAGGACGACGCGTGGGACGCCGTCTGGACGCAGATCGAGGACGTCGCCAAGCTGACCGCAGCGGTCGGCGGCAAGCACGTCGTCGTCATCCCCGAGATGTGGCGTGACCCCGCCACCGGTGCGGTCCTCGAGGACCGCAACCTCACTGCCGACCAGTGGCGCAAGAAGACCGAGGGCATGAACGAACTCGGCAAGCGCATGTTCGAGCAGTACGGCGTCAAGGCGCAGTACCACCCGCACGCCGACAGCCACGTCGACACCGAGGAGAACGTGTACCGCTTCCTCGACGGCACGTCGAGCGAGTTCGTCAACCTGTGCCTCGACACCGGGCACATCAGCTACTGCGGCGGCGACAACATCGCCATCATCGAGCGCGCCCCCGAGCGGATCGGGTACCTGCACCTGAAGCAGGTCAACGTCGAGGTTCGCGCCAAGGTCGAAGCCGAGGATCTGCCGTTCGGTGAGGCATGCAAGCTCGGCGCCATGACCGAGCCGCCGCTGGGCATCCCGGACATGCCTCCGCTGCTCGGCACCATCGAGCGCCTCGCCGACGAGGGCAAGCTGACCGCCGACATCTTCGCGATCGTCGAGCAGGACATGTACCCCTGCGCCCCCGATGTGCCGCTGCCGATCGCACAGCGCACCCAGAAGTACCTCAGCTCCTGTGGCATCCCGTCCGTCACCTTCAAGTAAAGAGGCCTTGCACATGTCGAACGACCTCCGTATCGCCGTACTCGGCGTCGGAATGATGGGCGCCGACCACGTCGCCCGTATCACCAGCAAGATCGCAGGCGCCCGCGTCGCCGTCGTCAACGATTTCTTCGCCGAGAAGGCCGAAGAACTTGCCGCGACGATCCCCGGTTGCCGCGCCATCGCCGATCCCTTCGAGGCCATCGCCGATCCCGAGGTCGACGCGGTCCTCCTGGCCACCCCCGGCCCGACGCACGAGAAGCAGCTTCTCGCCTGCCTCGAGCACGGCAAGCCGGTCCTGTGCGAGAAGCCACTGACCACCGAGGTCGAGACGTCGCTCGCCGTCGTCAAGGCCGAAGCCGCGTTGGGCAAGACGCTCATTCAGGTCGGCTTCATGCGCCGCTTCGACAACGAGTACGCCGAGCTCAAGGCGCTCATCGATTCCGGTGACATCGGCCGTCCGCTCGTCGTCCACTGCGCACACCGCAATCCTGCGGTTCCGCCGAACTTCAGCAGCGAGATGATCGTCAAGGACTCGCTCGTTCACGAGGTCGACGTCACCCGCTTCCTGCTCGACGAGGAAATCACGTCGGTCCAGATCATCAAGCCGTCGGCGAACGCCAACGCGCCCGAAGGGCTGCAGGATCCGCAGATCGCGATTTTCGCGACCGAGTCGGGCCGCCACGTCGACGCCGAGGTCTTCGTGACCACCGGCGTCGCCTACGAGGTACGCACCGAGGTCGTCGCCGAACTCGGCAGCGCTCAGATCGGTCTGGACGTCGGCCTGGTTCGCAAGAGCAAGCCGGGCTCGTGGGGCGGCACGATCACGCCGTCGTTCAAAGAGCGTTTCGGACAGGCCTACGACACGGAGATCCAGCGCTGGGTCAACGCGGTGGTCGCCGGCGCCGAAACCGGAAACTACATCGACGGGCCCGGTGCTTGGGACGGATACGCTGCTGCCGCCGTCTGTGAAGCCGGTGTGAAGTCGCTCGAGACCGGTGAGCGCGTCGCGGTCGAGATGGTGTCGCGTTCGTCCATCTGATCCGATCGAAACACGATGGCGCCCAGTGCATCTGCACTGGGCGCCATTTTCGTCGGGGTCCGCGTCCTCAGATGTCGTCGGCGCGAATGACGCGCCGACGAGCGCCGACGAGTTGCACTTCCGGCCGAGCCGCCCCCTGCCGTTCGAGCCGGTCGAGGATCTCGGACACGTGCGCCGCATCGGCTGCCACCACGGACGCTCCGACGGACGCGCGGCGGTGCAAGTCGAGATGATCGACCTCGGCCGCCGATACCGAGAACTTGCGCTGCATTTCGGCGACGATAGGACGTACCACCGAGCGCTTCTCCTTCAAGGAGTGCACGTCACCGAGTAGAAAATCGAGTTCAATCCATCCAATCCACATCGATCGCCGATCTTAGTCCCCGCATCAGCCCTGGGCCTCGATCGACACCGGCTGCCATTCCTCCCAGAGTGCGAGGCGGCTTTCGTAGTCGGCCTTCGCGATGGCCAGCGGCGCTTCACCGAAGAACACCCGAAGCGGGGGCTTTTCTGCATCGACGACCTTCATGAGCGCGCGGGCCGATGCTTTCGGGTCTCCCGATTTCGACGTGCGCTGTGCGCGTGCAGCGTTCGCCGCTTCGTGCACGTCGGCGTACGCGGGAAGCTCCGTCGCCCGCTTGGAGGAGGAACCAGCCCAGTCCGTCGTGAAACCACCCGGCTCGATCAACGTGACGTGGATGCCGAACGACTCCACCTCTTGCGCAAGGGACTGCGAGAATCCTTCCAATGCCCACTTCGACGCGTGGTACAGCCCGACATTCTGGAACGCGCTGATGCCGCCGATGGACGAAACCTGGAGGATGTGTCCGCTCCGCTGCTCACGCATGAACGACAGCGCGGCCTGAGTGACCCACAACGCGCCGAACACATTGGTCTCCAACTGATCTCGGGCCTCGAGTTCGCTCACCTCCTCGACGAAACCGAACAAGCCGTAGCCCGCGTTGTTGACCACGATGTCGAGACGCCCGAAATGGTCGTGTGCCTGCTTCACTGCCGCGAAATCGGCTGCCCTGTCGGTGACGTCGAGCTGAATCGGCAACACGGAGTCGCCGTATCGGTCGACGAGATCGGACAGCGTCGACGTGTCGCGTGCCGTAGCCGCAACCTTGTCACCTCGGTCGAGCGCAGCGATCGCCCACTCTCGACCGAAACCGCGTGACGTGCCGGTGATGAACCACACCTTCTCTGTCATACGAACGCCTTTCCCTCGATACATGTACCTCGGGTGCAACGCGAACGAGCGGCGCGACCATTCCGGTTCGCGCCGCTCGTTCGAGTCGTTCGAGGGTGGTTACTGCTTCGGGACTCGGACGATCAGGGCGTCGCCCTGGCCACCGCCACCGCACAGTGCCGCCGCGCCGACGCCGCCGCCGCGACGCTTCAGTTCGAGCGCCAGGTGCAGAGCGATGCGTGCACCCGACATGCCGAGCGGGTGCCCGATCGCGATGGCGCCTCCGTTGACGTTGACCTTGGACTCGTCGATGCCCAGTTCGCGCGTCGACGCGATCCCGACGGCAGCGAACGCCTCGTTGATCTCGATCAGGTCGAGATCCCCCGGATCGATGCCTTCCTTGGCGCACGCCTTGACGATCGCGCGGGCGGGCTGGGACTGCAGCGACGAATCCGGGCCTGCGACTACGCCGTGTGCACCGATCTCGGCGATCCACGACAGTCCGAGGCTCTCGGCCTTGTCCTTGCTCATCACGATCACCGCTGCAGCGCCGTCGTTGATGGTCGAGGCGTTGCCTGCCGTGATGGTGCCGTCCTTGCTGAACGCGGGGCGCAGCTTCGCCAACGTCTCGGTCGTGGTGTCGGCGCGGATGCCCTCGTCCTCGGAGAAGACGATCGGATCGCCTTTGCGCTGCGGGATCGACACCGGCACGACCTCGTCGTCGAACACGCCGTTCTTCCATGCCGACGCCGCCCGCTGGTGCGATGCCGCGGCGAACGCGTCCTGCTCCTCGCGCGTCGACGCGGTCGGGCCGTCGTTGCGGGATTCGGTGAGCCCGCCCATCGCCTGGTCGGTGAAGATGTCGTACAGCCCGTCGTAGGCGAGGTGGTCCTTCATCGTGACGTCGCCGTACTTGAAGCCGGCGCGGCTCTTCTCGAGCATGTGCGGAGCCTGCGTCATCGATTCCTGGCCGCCTGCGACGACGACCTCGAATTCACCGGCGCGAATCAGCTGGTCGGCGAGTGCGATCGCGTCGACGCCGGACAGGCACACCTTGTTGATGGTCAGCGCCGGAACATCCATCGGGATACCGGCGGCGACGGCGGCCTGGCGGGCGGGGATCTGGCCCGCACCCGCGGTGAGGACCTGGCCCATGATGACGTACTCGACGGATTCGGGTGCGACACCTGCCTTGTCGAGGGCGCCCTTGATGGCAATGCCGCCCAGGTCGGATCCGGACAGATCCTTGAGCGCTCCGGACAGTCGACCGACCGGAGTGCGAGCACCGGCGACGATGACAGATGTAGTCACGAAATCTCCTCCAGAAAAGATGGATGTCCAACTGTGTTCGTAGCCACCCAGTGTGGCACTGGATGCCACGCAGGGGTAGGGCAGTACCTACTTGGTCGGCATTCTGCTCATGCCGTGGTCTGCTGCCTCCGTTCCGTCCACTGAGTGAACGCGTAGTTCTCAGCCGACGAGGTCCAGAGCGGCGCCGACGATGCCGTCGGCGTCGATCCCGTGGTAGCGGTAGACATCGTCGAGCGATCCGACCTGGCCGAAGCCGGTCACACCCAACGACGTTCCGCGCACTCCGCCGATGCCGAAGAGGAACGCGAGCGTGTGCGGGTGGCCGTCGAGGACCGTCACCATCGGGGCCTGTCGCGACGCGGGGAAGACCTGGTCCAGGATCCACGTCGGCGCGTCCGACAGCCCGCGCCGAGCCTGAACGGCGTCGAACAGCAGCCCTGGACTCGTGACGCACACGACGCAGGCCGCCTTTCCCATCTCGGCGAGACGATCTGCAGCGACGAGGGTTTCGGTCATCATCGCGCCCATTCCGACGAGGACGACCGCGGGATCGGGACTGTGCCGCAGCACGTATGCGCCTGCGACGACGTGGCGCCGTCGTCGCTCGCGGGCCGCGCGGTCGGTCGGCACCGCTGCCAGTGTCTGATCCACCGGACGCGTCGACAGTCTCAGGTACGACGAGATGCCGTCCGGACGGCCGAGTCGCGAGATGCTCGCGAACAACGTCCATTCCGTGTCGATGGCGAACGCGGGTTCGTAGCTGATGCAACCTGGTTGCTCGAGCCCGATCGACGGCGTGGTGATGGACTGATGCGCGCCGCCCTCGGCAGCGAGAGTGACGCCCGAAGGCGTCCCGACGAGGATCGACTGTCCTCCGGCGTAGATACCGTACGACCACGGTTCGAGCGCGCGTTCGACGAACGGGTCGTACAGCACGCCGATCGGAAACAGCGGCTGACCCCATCGGCTCCATGTGGCACCCAGCTCGCCGATCAGTCCGACGAGGTTCGTCTCGGCGATTCCGAGTTCCATGTGTCGGCCCGTCGGATTCTCGCGCCAATGCATGATCGTCTCCGCGTCGTCGTCGAACCAGTCACGTCGCTCGGTGGGTGACCAGACCCCGACCTTGTTCAGCCACCCCGCCAGGTTGGTCGTCGAGGTGACGTCGGGGCTGACCGTCACCACCCGCTGGGCGACGTCGGGGGCCTCGCGCGTCAGATCCAGCAGCGCTCGGCCCAACGCCGCCTGTGTGGTCGAGGTGCCCGACGGAGTCCTCCCCATGTCGACGGGCACCGAGGGCGGGGGAGTCGGGCGAACGTCGTCCCGTCGCAGGGTCTGCGCACGGGCGGTGCAGAGCGCGGCCGCGTCGCTGCCGTCGTCGAAGCGCCGCCACGGATCGGAGACGTCTGTGCCGAGTTCGCGTGCCAGATCGTCGTACTGTTCGACGGTGAGCAGCGACGAGTGGTTCTGCGGGTGACCCTCGGTCGGCAGTGCATGCCCTTTGATGGTGTACGCGATGACGACGGTCGGCCGAGTGTCGTCGATCTGCGAGTAGGCGAGCCTCATCGCATCGATGTCATGGCCACCGAGATTGCGAATCGCGCGGAGCAGCGTGTCGTCGTCCAGATCGACGATCAGTTTCTCGATGTCGGTTGCATCGGCACCCGCGCCGGGGAGTCGCTGACGGACCTGTTCGGCCGTGCAGCGCAGCAGACGCTGGTACTCGGGGTTGGGCATGTCGAGGATGCGAGTCCGCAGCGCATCACCTCCCGGCCGCTGGAACAGCGACTCCAACAGCGCACCGAACTTCACGACGATCACCTGCCAGCCCGCCGCGTCGAACATGCGGCTCAGCCGGTCGGCCGCGATGTTGGGGACGACGCGATCGAGAGACTGCCGGTTGAGGTCGACGATCCACACGATCTCGCCGAGCTCGGCCACCGAGGTGTCCATCACCGCTTCCCAGATCGCGCCTTCGTCGAGTTCTGCGTCTCCGACGAGCGAGTACTGCCGTCCACTGCCGGTGTCGCCGAACGCCGTGTCGACGTAGCGACGCGCGATCGCGCCCCAGATCGGTGCAGTGGCACCGATTCCGACGGAACCCGTCGAGTAGTCCACGGGATCGGGATCCTTGATCCTGCTGGGGTACGACTGCAGACCGCCGAACTGGCGCAACGTCGTCAAGTACTTCTCGTCGAGGTCGCCGAGCAGGTAGTTGATGGCATGCAACACCGGCGACGCGTGCGGTTTGACCGACACCCGATCGCCGGGACCCAGCTGCTCGAACCACAACGTCGTCATGATGGTGACCATGGACGCGCACGACGCCTGATGCCCGCCCACCTTCATGCCGGACGGATTGGGTCGAATGCGGTTGGCGTGATGGATCATCGATGTCGACAACCACAGGACGCGTCGTTCGATCGCCGTCAGAGTCTCGAGGTTCGCTGACGCAACCATTCACCCTCCCAAGCCGTGAAACGGGTCGATGCTTTGCCTTGCGGTCCACAGTAGGCACCGGCGCCGAGCCGGGCGTGATCTAGGGAGCCTGACGCCACCACGCGAGTACGTACATGCCCATCGCGGTGACGAGACCTGCGACGACCCACAGCACCACCGTGTAGTCCACCCACGATCCGATCGGCGGACTACCGGGAAACAGGTTGCGCAGCGGCAGAACCGCGAACAACATGACCGCGAACCAGGTCACCATCGGCGGCTGGAACTTCTTGCGTTCACGGACGGTCTGCACGGTCACGAACAACGCGCACACCGGCAGCACGAGTAGAACGACGCACAGCGCGAGGGCGAAGATCACCGAGCCTGCGGTCCTGTTCGCCGTGACGCCGAACGACTGCGGGGACAACCGATCGGGATCGTCCGCTCGAACATTCCATCCGGACAGCGAATCGGTGACCGCGACGTCGGTGGCGATCGGAATGCTGCCGCGGACGGATTCGCTGGTCACCCGAACTGCGACGTCGGCGGCGTCGTGAACGTCGAACGGCCACCGAGTGATGTCACCGTCCGCGTACAGCGTCACCGGTCCAGCCCCCGGCGTCGTTCCCGCGACGTACTCGAGCCGATCACCCGCGGCAAGCGGCGAGACGTCGACGACGAGGTCGTCTTTCAGGTAACCGTCGTCGTCCACGAGATCCTGTCCCGGATAGACGGTCACTCTGGCGTCGATCGAGAAATTCGCGCCGTCCACCCCGACGAAGTCGAGATACACGAGGGCGCCCGACGCGGAAGGTTCTCGGGTATCGAGCGCTCGCGCGCGGTCTCCGAGACCGTAGATCGTCACCACGACCACGTACAGCGCGACCACGAGCAGGGCGATCGACGCAGCTCGCCACGGCTTGCGCTGGGAGACAGCCCCGTCTGTGTCCTGCATGCCCATGGCGCCCTTTCCGGGTCGGACCTGGTGGGGTGCGGTGACACGAGACTCCGACAATGCGAGAGTCTAGCGCCGGCGCTCGCGCGGCGGGGTCGGAATACCCTGAACAGCAATGCGATTCGTGCGGCCTCGGGACCGGCACCGGCGAAAATCGGCCTCTCGTACCCGTTCTGCGGATACTCGATGGACAGGCATCTTGCGCGCGCACGTTGTACAAGGTGGTCCCGGCACAGAGAATTGACCGCGGTGCCTGTTTTCATGGGCAAGCACCGACATTCACACGTTTTTCCCACCGATCCGCTCGGAGCGGTTCCTCGAAAGGTCCACAGATGAGTTTCTCGACAGTCGACACAGCACCTGCTCGCTCCTGGCGGTACGTCGGGCGCGCCGAGGTGCACGACGCCCTCACCGGTCTCACCCTCGTCCGCACGACACCTCTCGACGACCCGGACCTGTGGTCCGAATACCTCCGCGGGGCGCACATCTCGTACGCGAAGCATGGCGTCGAGGTCGTCCTGGATGCCGACTCGCGGCACCTTGCATCCGAAACGGCGTTGTTCTTCGTGTCGATCGACGGAACCGGCGCCGTCGTCGGCGGAGTTCGCGGCCAGGGCGCATACACGAGTGCCGACCAGTCGCATGCGATGACGGAGTGGGCGGGAAACATCGGCCGCGAACAGGTCCGCGACATGATCGACTCGAGGCTGCGCGACGGCGTCGTCGAGATGAAAACTGCCTGGGTAAACGCCGATTTCGCCGACGCAGGCGCCGTCGCAGGTGCGCTCGCTCGCGTCGCGGTGCCGACGATGGATGCGATGAACGTGCGATGGATCATGGCGACCGCAGCGGAACACGTTCTGCGACGGTGGGAGTCGTCGGGTGGCCGCGTCGCAGAGCACGTGCCCTACGCCGCGTATCCAGACGAGCGGTACCGCACCCGCATCATGTGGTGGGATCGCCGGAGCATCCAGGTCGACGCTCGGCCCGACGTGCTGTCCCGCATGTATCGCGACGCGCGGGCCCTACGACACTCTGCGGCTGCCGTCGCCGCGTGATCTCTCACCGGTCGCAGTACGAGAGTCGGCGGACGCTCTGATGCGTGTGCCGCGCACCGAGTCGGCTCCCCAGGGAATGCGCAGGACACCTGCGTGGCAGGCGTGGTCGCGGCCGGCGCTCTTCGCTGCGTACAGAGCGATGTCGGCCGCACGGACCACCTGGTCGAGGACCGCGTCGATATCCCGTTCGGTGCCGCTCGACCGTGGTGGGCGAGGTTTCGTGCCGGGGGAGGCCTGCTGCAGGTCGACGGTGAGAGCTCCGACGCTGACGGTGACCGTGCAGTCGGACCGAACCCGGTGCAGCACCTTGTCCGCCAGGTTCGTACCAGGTCGACTCGGGGCGAGGACGAGGAACTCCTCTCCGCCGATTCTCGCGACGATCGCGTTCGGTGTTCCGGCGTCGTCCGCGGCATCGACGAGGGCTTGCGCGACTGCAGTCAGAGCGCGGTCACCGGCCGCGTGCCCGTCGGTGTCGTTGACGGTCTTGAACAGGTCGATGTCCACCACCAATGCAGACACCGGGAAGTCGTGTCGGGCGGCCGTGTCCAGCAATTCCTCGGTGAGCGTGAGCAACCCACGGCGATTGACCAACCCGGTCAGCGGGTCGGTGCTCGCCAGTACTCGCAGCTGTTCGTTGATCACATGCAGGGCACGGCGAAGACCGGTGATGAGGACGACGGGAACCAGCACAGCGGTTGCGGCAGCACCGATCGCCACAGCGGTGACCGCCCAGCCCGACGACCCCATGCCCTCGATCGACAACGCCGTGGCCATGGCGACCGACACCGCGGTCAAGGCAATGGTCACGCGCGGCGGCGACCCCGACGCCGCGATGGCAGGCACGATCGCCAACATCGACGTCACTGCCCGCATGCCCGCCGGGTCGGCGATGAGGTAGGCGCACACTGCGACACCGGCCATCCCGCCGAAACCCAGCACGGCGAACTGCTGTTCGGTCAGCCGCCCCACCCGTGCCGCGAACAGCACTGTCACCGCGGTGAAGAGGAGCACACCGATCAGAAGCGGAAAGGCATTCGGTCGCAGGAACGTCGGCGAGATCATCGCGATGACCAGAAGCGGCACGGCGCCGGTCGCGCTGAGGATCACCATCGACGTGCGGGTGTCGACATGCGAACGCCACGAGCTCACCCACGAACGCGGGCGCAACCGGGCAAACACATTCATCGTCGAAACCCTCGAATCGGGAAGTGGACCGAACGAACACTACCTAGAGATCACACGCACGAAGTTAGTCCGCTACGCGGTGTCGGCGTCGTCACCCGATGCGGACTGCGACGGCACGGCGGCGCGTGCCGCGGAATCACGTTGTCGGGCCAGCGGATCCTCACCGGCGCGCAGCAGTGCGTCGAGATCGATACGTCTGCGACCGGACGGGAGTGACTCACCGCGTCCGAACGTCCGTACTGCCGCGGCCACGGCCGCCCCGCCGAGCGCGACATCGCCGCCGAGCTGCGGCCACGCGGACAGAGTCGATCCGATCTGCGGTACCGATGCCGCCATCCGGGCGGTGATCTTCGCGGGGTCGAGGATCGATGCAGCTACTGCCGTCTTCTCCTCGGTAGTCATGGCCGAGAACCGGGCGGGTCCGAGATCCGGCAGAAGTCCGTGCAGCAGCGGTCGGTCCGGGTCGAGATCGAACCTCTCGACGTCGAGCACTCCGCCGTCGCTGGTTTCCATGACCACCGGGATACGCCGTCGGCGTGCGTGCTCGCGGACGAGTAGCTTCACTTCCAACGAGTCGCATTCCTCGATCACCAGATCGAGCCCGTCGACGAACTCGTCGATCGACGCTTCGGTGATGCCGTCGGTGAACACCACAACCGGCAGGTAAGGGTCGATCTCGGCGATGCGACGGGCGGCGAGAACGGACTTGTTGACGCCGAGATCGAACACCGACGCCGGAACCCGATTGAGGTTGGACAGATCGAGTTCGTCGAAGTCGGCCAGCCGCAGCTCACCGCACAACCCCTCGAGAGCGAGAGTATGGGCGATCGCGTGCCCGACGCTCAGCCCCACGACTCCGATCTTCAGACCCCGAAACGTCCGTTGTTCGTCGAGAGTGATCTTGTCCCGGTTGCGGTCCAAGCGAAGCCGGTGGAAACCGTCGGGGCCGAGAACTCGCGCGACGGTCCGGCGCCACGGGTAGTGCACCCAGCGCGCCTGCTCCTCGAGCTCGGTCACCGGCCTCGGGAGCAGCTCTGCCAGCGATCGCCGCTGCTGGTCGACGGTGTCGAGAACCGCGATGGTGGGGTCGTTCAGTAGTTGCCGGGCGTCCTCCTCGTCGCCGCGAACGGACACATCGAACACCCGATGCTCGGCCACCCATACCTCCAGAAGTCACGTCACCGCCCGCACCGATGCGGACACCATCCCGATCATTCCGTACGCAGCCGAGAAAACGGGTCAGCGCGCGCGGTGCAGTGCGAGGTGTCGTCACGTCAGCGCGTGCGCATCGTCGGCAGTGTCGAGCCAGCGTGCACCCCATGCTCCCAGCGCGTCGACGACCGTGCGCAGATCTCGCCCGGACTCGGTGAGTGCGTAGTGGACGTCGTCGTCGACGACGCATTTCTCGACGATCCCGGCAATGGACAACCGATGCAGTCGTTTGGACAGCAGCGTCGGCGACATAGTCGGAAGTTGCCGTCGAAGTTCGTTGAACCGCTTGCTTCCCAGAACGAGTTCGCGGACGACGAGGAGTGTCCAGCGCTCGTCGAACAGTTCCATCGCTTTCGCCGCGGGACACAACTGGTGGTAGGTCGCCCCCATGTGCCGGATGTTACGACGGGTCGGCCGGGACCGACAGAGTCGTCCGGTCCTGTTCGCCCGAAGCCCGAGGCGGTACAGATTCAGTACTGGAGGCAGTGGGAGCAGTGCTTTTACCATTCGAAGACAGCATGTCGAGGTAACGAATCGCGAGAGGAGGATGTCATGACCGACTCGATCGACACCATCGCCGCCGACCGTGCGCTGAAGGCGGCTCATCGCTCGATGTGGGCGATGGGTGACTACCCGGCCATTGCAGCCGAGGTAGTGGGCGAACTGGGACCGATGCTCGTCCATGCGTGTTCGATATCGCCAGGACAACGAGTACTGGACGTGGCTGCGGGCAGTGGCAACGTGGCGCTTGCCGCTGCGGCATGCGGCGCGCACGTCGTGGCTTCGGACCTGACACCGGAATTGTTCGACGAAGGACGGCGACTCGCGGCAGAACGCGGACTCACCGACATCGAGTGGCGTGAGGCCGACGCCGAGGCGCTGCCGTGGAAGGACGGCGAGTTCGATGCGGTGCTGTCGTGCATCGGGGTGATGTTCGCGCCGCACCATCGAGCGGGAGCCGACGAGATGATTCGCGTCGCCCGGCCAGGCGCGTCGATAGGGATGGTCAACTGGACCCCCACGGGCTTCATCGGCCGCATGTTCGCCGCACTGAAGCCGTACGCGGCACCGCCCCCGCCCGGAGCGCAGCCTCCGCCCCTGTGGGGTGACGAGGCTCACGTGCGAGAGTTGTTCGGAGATCGAGTCGCCGACCTGCAGTGCACGAGGAAGAAGTTGGTCGTCGACATGTTCGCGGAGCCCGACGGCTTCCTCGACTACTTCAAGGCCAAGTACGGTCCGACCATCGCGGTGTACTCCCGCATCGAGGCCGAGCCGGACAAGGTTCGGGCACTGGACGCAGCCCTGCGGGAACTGGCCGAGCAGTTCTACGACGGAACGTCGATGGAATGGGAGTATCTGTTGGTCACCGGACGTCGCGTGGAGTGACAGCCGACGGGTGATCGTGTGCGTCACATTCTCTTGTAACTGTGACCCAGCGTTACATTAAGATTCGCGGAATGAGCGAACACCCTCTCCTCGTGTCGTCCTGTCGGTCCGCACGACGCTCGGTCGGAATCGGGTCGCGGCCGGGCGTCGCCGCATGATCGAATCTCCGTCACCGCTGAAGCGGCGACTGCTCGGCATGCTCCTGTTCCTCATGATCATCGTGTTCGTCGCGTGGTCGATCACGTCGTACACCAAGACGTTCAAGACGGTCGTCGACGTCGATCTGGTCACCGACTCCGTCGGAAACGCACTGCCCGCCAACGCCGACGTGAAGGTTCGTGGCTTGATCGTGGGGGAAGTGCGATCCACGTCGACGGCCGACGGTGTGGTCACCGCCCGTCTGGCCATCGATCCGGACAAGGCCGACCTCATCCCGTCGGACACGACGGCTCGTCTCTTGCCGAAGACGTTGTTCGGCGAGCGTTTCGTGTCGCTGATCGTGCCAGAAGGCGCGGGGGGAGAGCCGATCACGAACGGCTCCGTGCTGAAGCAGGACACGAGCGGTGCAGCTGTCGAGGTGGGCCAGCTGCTGGACAACCTGCTTCCGTTGCTCGAAGCCGTTCCGCCACAGGACCTCGCGAACACGCTCGGAGCGCTGGCGCAGGGATTGACCGGGCGCGGCAGCGATCTCGGGTTGACGATCGACCGACTCGAGCGCATCTTCGCCGCTCTCGACACCGAATTGCCCACCATTCAGGACGATCTGCGTGGCCTCGCGGATCTGTCGCAGACCTATGCGGACGCGGCCCCGCAGTTGGTGGACGCCCTCGACAATCTCGCTGTGACAGGGAACACGGTGGTCGAACAGCGACCTGCGGTGGACACACTGATCGCAACACTCACCTCGACGGGCGGCACGACTTCGGACTTCCTGCAAGCGAATTCGGACAACCTCGTCGGCATCGCTGCGGACTCCCGTCAAGCGCTCGAGCTTCTGGCCGAGTACTCGCCTTCCTTCGGATGTACGTTCGCGCAGTTCGTTCCGACAGTTGCCGAGGCGCAGAAAGTCATCGGCGTGGGCGACGAATACCGCGGCATCAACGTCACGATGCCGATCGTGAACCCCAAGGGCCGCTACCTGCCGAACCAGGACGAGCCGCGGTTCCTCGACAACCGCGGGCCCCGGTGCTTCGAACCTGCCGATACCGCCGCCGGTGAATTCTTCGGCCAGTACCCGGGCGGTTCCGTGAACGACGGTTCGTACCAGGTCCCGTCGAGAAACCCGGGGCCGCAGGATGTTCCGGAGTTGCCGGCGCCGCAGTACTCCGCGGTACCCGCGGTGTCCGACGCTGCACTGCCGAGTGCCTACGAAGGCTCGGACTTCGAACGCGACACGCTCGCCGTGATCTACGGCGAAGCAGGAGGCGTCGCTCCGGAGGATGTGCCGTCGTGGACGACGACCCTGGGCGCACCCGCTCTACGAGGGGCGGAAGTAGGCTTCCGGTGATCGGCGATCGGTGTCGCCGACCGGCAAGGGTTTGCCGCGTGGTGCACGCGACGGACCTCTCACTGCGTTCGAGGAGTCGTGGATGACAGACGAGAAGCCCGAGCACGGGCAGCACGAGCGATCCGGTGCAGGTGCGCTTCGCGGGCCTCGGCTGTGGATCGCACCTATCCTCGTGGTGTCGGTGCTGATGTCCGTGCTGGCTGCGGTGTACATGGGTGGCATCCTCGATCCGAAGAAGAGCTTGCACGACTTCCCGATCGCTCTCGTCGTCAGCGATGAAGGGGACGTTCTGCCGACGGGTGAACTGGCGAATTTCGGCAACCAGATTCGCGATGGACTGGTTGCAGGGATCGACCCGAACACCGTCGACCTCAGGCAGATGGGGATCGCGCAGGCGCACGACCAACTCGACAGTGGAGACGTGTTCGGCGCCATCGTCATTCCGAGCGACTTCACGAAACGCCTGTCCATACTGGCGCAGGCCAGTGTCGTTGCAGGCGACGTCGACAAGCCTGTCATCACCGTCTACACGAACCCGCGCGCAGGAACCCTCGGCTCGTCGTTGTTCAGCGCGATCGGCGATCAGGCGCTCGGTGAAGCCAATGCCAAGGTCGGACAACAGCTCACGGAGCAGGTGCAGGCACAGCTCGGTGCGACCGAAGCGTCGCCGATCTCGGGCGCCGCTGCACTGACGCTCGCCGAGCCGATCGACATCATCGTCACTCCGCACGATCCACTCCCGGACGGAACCGGCCTCGGCCTTTCTGCGTTCTACTATGCGCTGTTGCTCCTTCTCGCCGGCTTCACGGGCGCGATGGTCGTCAGCTCTCTGGTCGACAGCGTCCTGGGATTCACGCCGACCGAGTACGGGCCGTTCTTCCGTCACACGGCGGCCGCGCCCATATCCCGCCTGCAGACCATGCTGATCAAGTGGGCGCTCATGGCCATCGTCGGCCTGGTGGTGTCGGCCTTGTATCTGCTGATCTCCCACGCGCTGGGTATGCCGTCGTCGCATTCGCTGCTGCTGTGGATGTACGGGGCGTTGGCCATCACCGCGGTCGGCGTGACGGCGGTGTCCATCGTGTCGGTGTTCGGCACGCTGGGCCTCTTGATCAACCTGATCCTGTTCGTCGTTCTGGGGCTACCGTCGGCGGGCGCAACCGTCCCGATCAGCGCCGCACCGAGGATCTTCGGATGGCTTGCACAGTTCGAGCCGATGCACCAGGTCTACCTCGCGGTGCGCGCGATCCTATACTTCGACGCCCGATGGGACGCAGGCCTCGGACACGGAGTGACCATGACGTCGATCGGTATGGCGATCGGTCTTCTGGTCGGTCTCGTCGTCGTTCGCCTCTACGACCGCAAGGGCTTCGAGCGCCGCAACGGTGCTCTCGTGACCTCGAGGGACAATTGATGGGAAGGTCGCTTGTCGGAGCCGCCACGCGCCCTGAATAATCGGGTGCACCACCTCACCTGACTGGAGTCGCGAAAATCCATGCAGTACAACACTCTCGGTAGCACCGGGCTGAAGGTCTCCGCCGTTTCGTTCGGAACGGCGCCCCTCGGCGACATGTTCGGAAATGCCGACGAAACGGCGGCGCTCGATGCCGTTCATCGCGCAGTAGACGCCGGCATCAACTTCTTCGACTCGTCCCCGTACTACGGACAGGGGCTGGCCGAACGCCGGCTCGGTCGCGCCGTCGCCGGAATACGCGACGAGGTATTGATCGGCACCAAGGCAGGACGTAACGGTGCGAACGATTTCGACTTCTCGCCCAGCGGGATTCGCACGAGCCTCGAGCGCAGCCTCGAGCTACTGGGCACCGACTATGTCGACGTCTTTCAACTTCACGACATCGAGTTCGTCTCGCTCGACGGCGTGTTCGGCGACGCCTACGCGGAACTCGCCTCTCTGCGCGACGAAGGCAAGTGCCGGTACATCGGCATGACCGGGTATCCGATGCACACGCTGACCCGCGCGGTGACCGAGACGGACCTCGACGTCATTCTTTCCTACGCCCACTTCACGTTGCTGAACACCGAACTCGAGACGATACTGGCTCCGGTATGCCGCGACAACGACACCGCTGTGATCAACGCGGCCGCAGTCGGTCTCGGTCTGCTGACGCCGGCAGGGCTGAAGATCGATCTGCCGGCTCCACAAGAGATCCTCGACGCAGCACGCGCGGTTTCGGAACTGTGCGCTACCCGCGGCGTGGACGTGTCCTTCCTCGCCAACCAGTTCTCGATACAGCGATCCGGTTGTGCGACAACGGTAATCGGTACGACCAAAGCCAAGAACCTCGCTGCAGCGGTCGACGCCGTCTCGGCGCCCATCGACGAAGAATTGCTCGCCGATGTCCTCGCGATCACCGACGGTGTCCGCAGCACGTCCTGGATCAGCGGTCTCCCCGAGAACAACTGACACCGAACGCGTCATCGCCCCGGCATGTTGTGCGGGGTGATGACGTCGATCTTGGAGCGGACGGTACGGACCGAGCCGGGGAGCGCCCCGTGGAACGTCATGATGGACCGGGCCGCGTGCCGCATGTCCTCGCGCAGGTCGTGGTGCAACACCGCCGTCAGGTGGCCGGTGTGCAGAAGTGCGCGGTTCTCCTGGGCCAGGTCGTGTCCGACGAAAACCTCGCACTCGCGTCCGGCAGCCGAAAATGCGTCGATCACACCGGAATTGCCGCCACCTATGGAATAGACAGCGCGGACGTCCTGGCCTCGCTGCAACTCGGCTGCGACGAGAACCCGAGACGTGTCGTCCAGGCCGTCGGTGTCCGAGATCTCCACGATGCGGCGACCTGGGTCTCGTGCTCGCATCGCGGCACGAAAGCCCATCTCTCGTTCTTCCTCGCCGCGGAAGAAGTTGCGGCTCGTCATGACCAGGACGGCCGCGTCGGACTGCCGTAGCCACTGCGACACCAGATATGCCGCAGTGCTTCCCGCGGCGCGGTTGTCCATCCCGACGTACGCGATCCGATTGCTCGCGGGTACGTCCGTCACGAGCGTCAGAACCGGAACGCCCGCGGCCGTCACTCGATCGATCGCCGCAGCCACGGCAGGTGTGTCCGGAGCTTTCAGGATGACGCCGTGGCTGCCCTTCGCGGCGACGGAGTCCAGGGTCGCGACGAGGTCGTCGACCGGCCAACCCTCCTTCAGATGAAACCGTGCGCGGATGGCCGCGGGCCGCAAGCCCGGAAGCTCGGCCTCGAGGGACTCGCGCACGAGACGGGAGAATCGATTGGGTGTGTCCATCACGACGTCGACCATGAACGTCCGGCCGGAGAGCCTCAGTTGCGTGCGCTGACGATCGAGGTCGGCGATCGCCTGTTCCACCTGCAGGACGGTACCGGCACGCACACCTGGGCGTTTGTGCAGGACGCGATCGACGGTCGCCTCGCTGACGCCGGCTTGCCTCGCGATTTCGCGCACCGGATACGGGTGGGGCATCGGATAACTCCTGAGGGGTTTCGGATGGATCCACGCTGGGTGTCCGTCATGAACATAGCGTCGCGGGCCGCCGCAGCGTCGGTCACCCCGGCGACGTCGTCCGACGAGTGACGTCGCCGCTCACCGGGAGCGCCGAGCGGCCCGACGAGAACACGCGTGGTTCGAGAAACGGCAGTACACGGTCGACGACGGCATCGTTGTACCGCTGAGGTTCCTGGCGCGGATTCGCATGACCGGTTCCCGGCATGCGGACGACACGTAGTTGCCCGTCGGATCCACCTACCCGGTCGAACAGGATCGACTGCGAATAGTCGACGTCGACGACGCCGTCCGCGCGTCCGATCGAGGGACGCATGAAGACGATTGCCGGACTGGGCTTTCCGTCGACCGGGCGGTTCAGCGCATCGAGGTTGTCGAGTGCGCCGGACGCGACGATGGTCCTGAACTGCGACTCGATGAAACCGTTGCTCGCGGCCGAGGGGTTCAGGATCTTGTCCCGCATGACTTCGTCGAACGCGTCGACGGCGTCGTCCCAGTGGATTCTCGGGTACCACGACGAATGCAGGTCGACGAATCTCTCGGAGCGAGCGGCCATCTCGACGACGGTGCGTAGCGTGCGACTCTCACGCGCTCCCGGCAGCCAGCCGATCCACCGCAACAGGTTCTCACCTGCGTCTCGACTGCCTGCGCGCACGGCGTGCAGGTCGAGGGGCGTGCAGTCCAACACGATTCCGGTCACGCGGACGTCGCTGTCCTCGTACAGATGCTGCGCGACCTCGAGCGCGACGACGCCACCCATGCTGTGGCCGACCAGCACGACGTTCTTCACCCCCGCGGTCTTCGCGCGCGCGGCGATCAGCTGGCCGATCACCTCGGTGTCGAGACCGCGGTTGTCGTAGCGCACCGCCCAGACGCGGCCGATCGCACCGAATGCAGGGAGCGACATCGCGGTCGGTGCTGCATCGACGTTGCCCAGTCCGACCATGTCGACGACGGCGGTAGCGCGGTCTCGAGGTTCCGCTGCATCGACGATCTGATCGACCTGAGGAGTCGTCGACGCGAGTCTGCGTTGTTCGGGCACGACGTCGTGCTGCCAGTACAGATTCAGCACAAGCAGCAGTGGAATCAGGGTCAGTGCCGTGCGTAGGAGCGCGCGACGCGTTCGGCCGAGAACGATCCAGTCGTGCCCCAGCCGAGTCTGCGCCAGGCGCTCGCGACGCAGCCGGTCGTCCCATCGCACGAGGTGAACTCTCCGGACCTACTCGTTCGACTTCAGTGGTCGTCGACCACGGTACGCGTCGTCGGCGACACCACGACGCGGCCGCGTCGACGCGCAGGTCACCGAGGTGCGAAGGGGTCCGTCGCGTCGCCTCTCAGCTGTCGATGGATGAACCACTCCGTGCCGAGGGTGTCGCGTCGATCCAAGTCGTTCATGGCGACGAACTGGCTCGCGCCGCCGCCGCGCGCGAGTTCGGATTCGTGGGCCGTGAATGCGGCCCACTTCGTCTCGAAGAACTCCCGAACGTCGACGGTCACCGTCACGAGTTCGTCGTCGACGCCGGGGATTCCGGGGCCGGGCTGCGGTGCCGTGCCGCCGAACAGCGTTCCCCACCGGTTCTCGACCTCGCTGCGCGGAAACGTCGCGAAACACAGATGCGACGGCGCCCATGGCGTCCCGGCGTTCGGGTAGAGCTGGTGATGACTTGCGGCCTCCACAGCGGCAATGGTCACCCTGTGTGCGTGGACGTGGTCCGGATGTCCGTAGGAACCGAAGGCGTCGTACGTGACGACGACGTCGGGACGGAAGTCCCTGATGTGGCCGACGACTTTCCCGACCGCCTCGTCGAACGGCGCGGAACAGAACTTCACCCCGTCGTCGAACGCGTTGTCGGTATACCCGAGCAGGCGCGGCTCGCCGGCGCCCAGAATGTCGAGCGACCGCCGAAGTTCCTCGACCCGGCCGCTTCCCTCGCTCCACGTACAGGTGACGACGCCGGTCCGTCCGCCCCGACGAGCGGTGCGGGCCAACACGCCCCCGGTGAAGAGCGCTTCGTCGTCGGGGTGCGCGTGGACGCAGAGAACGCTGGGAACACGATCGTCGTCGGTGGTGCGAACGGGCATGGCAGGTACCTTCCGGTCGGCAGTCGACAGCAGAGTAGTGCAGAACCCGTGCGTTCGCCCTCGACTCGTTCGCCGTGGCGTCTACAGTCGGAGCGCAGTACCGGCGGGGTGTGGATGAGAAGGGGTGGACATGGTCGTTTCCAAGGCGGATGTCGTCGTCGTGGGGGCGGGCCTGGCAGGCCTGGTCGCGACGGCCGAGCTCGTGGCGTCGCGCAAGCACGTGATTCTGGTGGATCAGGAGAGCGAGGCCAATCTCGGTGGTCAGGCGTTCTGGTCGTTCGGTGGCTTGATTCTTCGTCGACAGTCCCGAGCAGCGCCGCCTCGGCATCAAGGATTCGCACGAGCTTGCCTTGCAGGACTGGATGGGCACGGCCGGGTTCGACCGCGAAGAAGACCGGTGGCCGCGTCGCTGGGCGGAAGCCTACGTCGAGTTCGCCGCAGGGGAGAAGCGAAGCTGGCTCCGGCAAAGAGGATTGAAGATCTTCCCGCTCGTCGGATGGGCGGAACGAGGTGGATACGGTGCCACCGGACACGGCAATTCGGTTCCGCGGTTCCACATCACCTGGGGGACAGGGCCTGCGCTCGTCGAGATCTTCGCCGATATCGTGCGCAAGGGCGTCACCGACGGGCTGGTCACGCTCGCGCACCGCCACCGTGTCGACGACATCGTCGTCACCGACGGCGCCGCTACCGGCGTGCGCGGCACCGTTCTCGAACCGTCGAGCGCGCCACGCGGAGTCCCGTCGTCGCGTCTCGGCATCGGAGAGTTCGAGTTCGACGCGCCCGCGGTCATCGTCACGTCCGGAGGCATCGGCGCGAATTGGGACCTGGTCAAGAAGAACTGGCCCGAGCGCATGGGGCCTGCGCCCAAGCACATGCTCACCGGTGTACCGGCGCACGTCGACGGCAGAATGCTGCAGATCACCGCCGACGCGGGCGCGAGCGTCATCAATCCGGACCGCATGTGGCACTACACCGAAGGAATCACCAACTTCGACCCGGTGTGGCCGAACCACGGCATCCGGATCCTGCCCGGCCCGTCGTCGCTGTGGCTCGACGCGCACGGACAACAGTTGCCCGCACCGCTGTTTCCCGGATTCGACACCCTCGGCACACTCGAACACATCGTCCGGACCGGATACGACTACTCGTGGTTCGTGCTCGATCAGAAGATCATCGAGAAGGAGTTCGGGCTGTCCGGCCAGGAACAGAACCCGGACCTGACGGGCAAGAGCGTCCGCAAGCTTCTCGAACGCGTGCGATCCGGAGCACCGGGACCGGTCGAAGCCTTCAAGCGTCGCGGCGAGGATTTCGTCGTCGCCGACTCGATAGGCGAACTGGTAGCCGGCATGAACCGGATCGGCGAGGTCGAACTGAAAGCAGGCGACATCGAACGACTGGTCACCGCACGCGACCGGGAAATGGACAACGACTTCAGCAAGGACCTGTCGGTGTCGGCCATTCATGCGGCCCGTAGATACAGGGGCGACAAGGCCGCACGGATCGCCGCGCCGCATCGGATGTCCGATCCTGCGTCGGGACCCTTGATCGCCGTCAAGCTCCATCTTCTGACCCGGAAGACACTCGGCGGGCTCGAAACCGACCTCGATTCCCGAGTTCTTCGTCGCGACGGACAACCGTTCGACGGGCTGTTCGCAGCCGGTGAAGTGGCCGGGTTCGGTGGAGGCGGAGTCCACGGATACCGGTCGCTCGAGGGCACATTCCTGGGTGGATGCATCTTCTCGGGCCGAGCTGCAGGTCGCGCCGCGGCGCGTTGACCGGAGCCGGTGTTTCGACGCCCCGTCTCGGTAGAGTGAACCGCACCGTTCAGCCGCAGACGAGGAGTGTTCGATGGCCGATTTCAACGAGCAAGTCATCGCGGAGTTCCGCGCGAATCACGGCAAAGTGGGAGGGCCGTTCGAGGGGGCGCCACTGCTGCTGCTTCACAGCACGGGGGCCAAGTCCGGTGCTCGGCGCATCAGCCCCGTGATGTACCTGCCCGACGACGATCGTTACGTCATCTTCGCGTCGAAGGCAGGGGCCGACACGAATCCCGACTGGTACCACAACCTCAAGGCCAACCCGGATGCCGCGATCGAGGTGGGGGATTCGACGGTCGACGTCGTGGCATCGGAGATCACCGGCACCGAGCGTGACGAGTTGTATCGCAAACAGGCAGAGCTGTACCCCGGCTTTGCGGAGTACGAGAAGAAGACGTCGCGGGTCATTCCCGTCGTCGCGTTGTCGGCGAAGTCCTGACAGCGAACACGGCGGACGCGTCGGGCGCCGGTGAACCGCCCGACTACCGACTCGAACGCTCCGACGTCGTCGCTGCTCTCTCGTCGTTCGTCCCCACGACGGTCCCAGCCCGGGCGAAGCGGGCCGCGTCCGTGGCGCTGGCGATCGGTGGCACACCGGGACACCGACGACTGCTTCTCACCAAACGGCCGTCGCGCCTGCGTGCACACCCGGGGCAGTTCGCGTTGCCCGGCGGCAGTGTGGATCCGGGCGAGTCGTCGGTCGAGGCCTGCCTGCGTGAACTGCACGAGGAGCTCGGGTTGCGGGCAGACCAGGATGCCGTGCTGGGACGCCTCGACGACTACGAGACCAGATCGGGCTACGTGATCACGCCGTTCGTCGTCTGGGTCGGTGACCGCTTGGCCGAACTGAAACCGAGTCCCGACGAGGTCGCCATCGTGTACGAGGTCGGGGGGTCGGAAATCGACATCGATCCGCGATTCGTGACCATCGAGCAATCGGAACGACCGGTGATCCAGTGGCCGTTCCGCGAGTCGCTCGTCCACGCGCCCACGGGCGCGGTGGTTCACCAGTTCCGAGAGGTGGTACTTCGAGGACGACACACACGCGTGGCAGACTTCGAACAGCCGGTGTTCGCGTGGCGCTGACGCATCTGCGTTCGACAGTTCAGGAATCGAGGTGCGAGTGGTGAGTCCGTCCGAAACCGATCGGGGCGATCGCATCCTGACCGTTCCGAACGTTCTCAGTGTGCTCCGTCTGCTGCTGATTCCGCTGTTCCTCTACCTGCTCCTGGTCCGCCACGCCGACGGTCTCGCACTCGCCGTGCTGCTCGCGAGCGGTGCGACCGACTGGCTCGACGGGAAGCTCGCCCGCGCCCTCGACCAGTCGTCACGGCTCGGTGAACTGCTCGATCCACTGGTGGATCGGCTGTCGGTAGTGACCGCGCTCGTCGCATTCGTCGTGCGCGGCATCATTCCGTGGTGGGTTGCGGCCTTGCTGATCGGGCGGGATCTCGTCCTGGCGGGAACGATGTTCGTGTATCGGCGACGGGGACTCCCTCCGCCGCAGGTCATCTACCTCGGCAAGGCGGCGACGTTCGTCATCATGATGGCGTTGCCCGTCCTGCTGATCGCTGCAGGGGATTCGACCGTCGCCGACGTGTGCTCGCCGATCGGATATGCACTCCTTGTCTGGGGGACGGCACTGTACACGTGGACCGGCATCTTGTACACGTACCAGGCGATTCTCGTCGGCATGACGACTCCGACAGCCGAAAGCAGGCCGACTCCTCATGCGTAGGCCGGCGCAGCGCAATCCCCAGTCCTCGCTCCTTCGGTCGCTGACGTCGGAGCATCTGGACCCGGGCTACGCGGCCGCGTCGGAATCTCGCCACGCGAAGAACAACCGCTCGCGACGGTCGGCCGCCACCTGGACGATCGCAGGAACGCTCGCGGTCGGGGCAGTGTTCGGCGTTGCCGTCGGCCGCACAGCGCTCGACCCGTCCGATGCTCCGGGGGTGGGACGAGATGCGCTCGGTGCAGCTCGCGAGGCGTCGCATCGCGCCGACGAGCTCGACGCGCAGCGCGCCGAACTGGTCGTCGCGGTCGACGAGGCACGACGAGAAGCCTTGCAGAGCGACGATGCGGGCAACGACGTACTCGGCTCGCTGCAGTCCGTCGCGGACGCGGCAGGAACGACGCCCGTGACGGGCCCCGGCATCAGCGTCGTGGTGTCCGAGCCGCCGGCCGCGGCAACCCTGTCCGACGCGTCCACACGGCCCCGCGGATCGTCCGCCGCGACCGTGTTGGATCGAGACCTGCAAGTCGTCGTCAACTCCCTCTGGGCCAGCGGCGCCGAAGCGGTTGCGGTCGGCGGCATCAGGATCGGTCCTGGTGTCACCATCAGGCAGGCCGGAGGGGCGATGCTCGTCGACAATCGGCCGGTGCCGTCGCCCTACACCGTGTCGGCGATAGGGTCGCCGACACAGCTGCAAGCTCGATTCTCGGTCAGCGACGCGTACCTCCGGATGTCGGCGCTGTCGCAGCTCTACCGCGTCGGATTCGACGTGCGAGCCGAGTCCGAGATCGATCTACCCGCAGCGGCCAGCCGCCCGATCGCCCTCGCACACCAGGACGGCCCACGATGACCGACGAGCGCACGCACAAGGACGTCGACGATTCTCCGCACGAACCGCCGGAGCACCGGCGACGCGGTGGCAGCCTGATTCTGTTGGCCTTCGTGGCACTCGCGATCGGTGTCGTCATCGGGAGCGTCGCGAGTCCCGAGGTGCCCGACCCCGTGGCCCCGTATCTGCCCATCGCGGTCGTGGCCGCGTTGGACGCCGTGTTCGGCGGTCTTCGTGCCTACCTCGACGAGATCTTCGACGCGAAGGTGTTCGTCGTCTCGTTCGTCTTCAACGTGCTCGTTGCCGCGTCGATCGTGTGGCTCGGCGATCAGCTCGGTGTCGGAACCCAACTGTCGACCGCGATCGTCGTCGTCCTCGGTATCAGGATCTTCGGAAACGCTGCGGCACTCCGGCGCCGCCTGTTCGGAGCGTGAGACACGGTGTCGCAGGAAGGTCGCCATCAACGCCGCGGTGAGAACCGTCGTCGGTCGGTCGTGTTCGGATGCCTGGCTGTTCTGCTGATGACGGTCCTCGGAATCGGCCTGGCCGCGCAGGTGCGAGTCAACGACAACGAGGACTATCTCGACTCCGCGAGGCCGGCCGATCTGCTCGTCGTGTTGGACAACCTCGGCCGCCGAGAGGCAGCCATCCGGGAGGACATCGCCACCCTGCAGAACACGTTGACGACGCTGCAGAGCGAGAGCGGGGGATCCGGCGCGGCGCTGGACGAGGCTCGCGCCGAGCTCGACGCACTGTCGATCCAGGTCGGGTCGGTCGCAGCGACCGGGCCTGGCGTCGTCGTCACGGTGACCGATCCACGAAACGGCGTCGGGTCCGAGGTTCTCGTCGATGCAGTACAGGAACTTCGAGCAGCCGGTGCCGAAGCGATGCAGATCGCCGGTGCCACAGACGAAACGGTTCGCATAGGCATCGATTCCTGGATCGCCGGTCCGGCGGGTAACACGGTGGTCGACGGCCGGGAATTGAAGGCGCCCTTCGTCATCACCGCGATCGGCGACCCGCTGACGCTGTCGGCCGCGCTGGACATCCCCGGTGGCGTCGTCGACACGGTTGCGAAAAGCAGTGGGGAGTGCGCAGTGTCTCAATCTCAGCAGGTCACCGTGTCTGCCTTGCGAGACCCGCGATCACGTCAATACGCTCAGCCCGGAAACTAGGTCGAGCCCGCTCGACTACCACCCGAAAGGACCGCCGAGTTGAGTGACAACGCGCCATCCGCCGAATTGTCGTACACGCCCGAGCACGAATGGGTTCTGCGGACGGGACCGACGACGGTCAGGATCGGCATCACCGACTTCGCCCAAGGACAACTCGGCGACGTCGTCTTCGTTCAACTTCCGTCCGTCGGCGACGAGGTCACAGCAGGAACTTCGTTGGGCGAGGTCGAGTCGACGAAGAGCGTGTCCGACGTCTTCGCGCCGTTGACGGCGAAAGTCGTTGCTGTCAACGAAGATCTGGATGCTGCGCCCGAGAAGGTCAACTCGGGTCCGTACACCGACGGGTGGTTGGTGGAGTTGGAAGTCGACACCGAAGCGACACTGGACGCGGCGGTGTCACAGATGCTCGACGCGGACGGATATGCTGCCATTACGGCCGGGTAACTTCGCGGGAGCGGACCGGAGAAACGGTCTACACCCATGCTCGTGTGCAGGGTACGGTCGTGGGTATGTAGATGCCGTGTCGGGGGCACAGGTCCGCACAAAGAACTGAACGTGAAAGCTGTCTACTGCGAGACCCGAGGTGTACGTCGCCCGGGTGATCGGACTGAGAAGGAGAAACGGTGAGCGAGAACGACAACGACGGCATCTACGGAGAGTCGCCGGCGGAGACCACTTCGGTCTTCCGTGCAGACTTCCTGCAGGAGCTGGACAACTCGGCGACGAGTCAGACGTCCGAGGCTCCGGTGTCGGGTGTGGAGGGCCTTCCGGTCGGGTCCGCGCTTCTCGTGGTGAAGAGAGGCCCGAACGCCGGCTCCCGTTTCCTGCTCGACCAGCCGACGACGTCGGCCGGCCGTCACCCCGACAGTGACATCTTCCTGGACGACGTGACCGTGAGCCGTCGCCACGCAGAATTCCGCCAGGACGAGGACGAGTTCCAGGTCGTCGACGTGGGCAGCCTGAACGGCACGTACGTCAACCGTGAACCGGTCGACTCTGCCGTTCTGGCCAACGGTGACGAGGTACAGATCGGAAAGTTCCGCCTGGTCTTCCTGACCGGGCCTCGCGGCGGTGCCGGTACTCAGGTCGGCGAGTCGTCTGCGGGTGCGGGCAGCCAGTGACCGCCGTCGGGCAGCGGTCTCCCGGGGGGATGTCGATTGGCTCCGTCCTCGATCGACTACGGCCCGACTTCCCCGACGTCACCATCTCCAAGATTCGATTTCTCGAAGCGGAGGGATTGATCTCGCCGGAACGTACGCCGTCCGGCTATCGGCGGTTCTCCATCGCCGATTGCGAACGCCTGAAGTACGTATTGACGGCGCAGCGAGATCAGTACCTGCCACTGAAGGTCATCAAGGAGCAACTGGAGGCCATCGACAGTGGCGCGGCGCGTGTCGAGCGTGCCGAGCCGACCTCCCGCCGGCCGCGCTCGCTGAGCGTCGCGCCGGGGGAGGTGTCGCCGGAAGAGTTCCTCGCCGACCGTGAGGTGCGTCTGAGCAAGAGCGATCTGTTGGAGCGCGCGGAAATCGAGGATTCGTTCCTCACCGAGCTGATTCGCGCCGGCCTGATCACGCCCGGCCAGGCCGGGTTCTACGACGAAGGCTCGGTCGTTCTGGCCAAGACCGCACATGCGATGTTGCAATTCGGACTCGAAGTTCGGCACCTTCGCGCGTTCAAATTGGCCGCCGACCGCGAGGCGGGTCTGGTCGCGCAGATCGCCGGGCCCGTTGCGAAGAGCCGAGACGCCGGCGCGCGAGACCGCGCGGAGGAGATGATCCGCGAACTCGCGGCGTTGTCGCTGACTCTGCACACGTGTCTCGTGAAGGCAGCGGTGCGCGGGGCACTCGATCGTTGATGTACGGAGGAATGTCGGCGGACACCACTACGACCGCCGACTTCCCATAGACTCGAATGCAGTGGACGGACCCAGACCTGCGGCCCGATTTCAACGCGTGTGGGAGGCAGTCACCATGAGTGAGATGCGAGTCGTCGGTATCAGGGTCGAGCAGCCGCAGAACCAGCCGGTTCTCCTGCTGCGGGAGTCCGACGGAGAACGGTATCTGCCCATTTGGATCGGGCAGACGGAGGCGGCAGCCATCGCGCTGGAGCAGCAAGGCGTCCAGCCGGCCCGGCCGCTGACCCACGACCTGATCAAAGACCTGATCGGCGCCCTCGGGCACACCCTGAAAGAGGTTCGAATCGTCGACCTCCAGGAGGGCACGTTCTACGCCGATCTCGTGTTCGACAAAGAGGTGCGCGTCTCGGCTCGACCGTCCGATTCGGTCGCCATCGCGCTGCGCGCAGGAGTTCCCATCTACGCGGAGGAACCGGTCCTCGCCGAAGCGGGCTTGCTGATGCCCGACGAACGCGAAGACGAAGTCGAGAAGTTCAAGGAGTTTCTCGAGTCGGTGTCCCCGGATGATTTCAAGGCCACCGGCGGGTAGAACGACCGATTCGATAACGGAAGAGTCTCAACCTCAACTTTAGGTTCAGAGTTACGGCGCGTTGCGTTGATTCGCCCTCACTCGGGTCCTAACGTTCCGCCTGTGAGTTCCGCTCGGCGATCCCATGTCGTCGCTGCGTGCCGGGGAGTACTCTGGCCTCGTACGCGGAATGGACCTCACGCGGCAGGAAGCCGGGAATTCAGCCCGGCCGGATCGAACGAAGTTGGCGATCCGTGCGCAGTGTCGAGACATCCGAAGAGGGAGCAGTCAGTGGGAGATCAGCCGCAGGAACGCCGCCACGGTTCAGCGTCCGACACGCCGGGCACCGCTGAACAGGACGCGGTGGACACGGCGTCGTCCGACACCGCATCGCCCGAGACCACCGCATCGCCCGAGACCACGGCGGCCCCGGCGACTCCGGTCCCGGACTTCCAGCCAGGCTTGTTTCCGGACGATTCGGTCCCGGACGAACTTGTCGGCTACCGCGTTCCCAGCGCGTGCCAGATCGCGGGCATCACGTATCGGCAGCTCGACTACTGGGCTCGCACCGGGCTTGTCGTCCCGTCCATCCGGAGCGCGGCGGGTTCGGGTAGTCAGCGTCTCTACTCCTTCAAGGACATGCTCGTCCTGAAGATCGTCAAGCGTCTCCTCGACACCGGAATCTCGCTGCAGAACATCCGTGTCGCCGTCGATCATCTGCGTCAGCGCGGTGTCGGCGACCTGGCCAACATCACGCTGTTCTCCGACGGCACGACGGTGTACGAGTGCACGTCGGCCGAGGAGGTCGTCGACCTGCTGCAGGGCGGACAGGGTGTCTTCGGAATCGCGGTGAACGGCGCCATGCGTGAACTCACCGGCTTGATCGCTGACTTCCCGGCCGAACGCGCCGACGGCGGCGATTTCGAGACGACGCCCGAGGACGAACTCGCGTCGCGACGCAAGAATCGCGCCAGCCGAAAGACCGGTTAGACTTTTCGCACGTCGCGCTTACGCGGGAGAGTTCCGGGACAGCCAGTCTCGGGCGCCGAAGGAGCAACACCTCCCCGTCAATCTCTCAGGCACACGGACCGTGTGAGCCTCGACGTCTCTGGAAAGTGATGGGAGCACCCATCCGCCCAAGGGGAAAGGCCGGACGACGTCGTCGCCCGGGCCGAATCTCTCAGGCGCCCGCGTCGGTGGGCATGCGACAGAGGGGGAGGGCCCTGTCGCACGCACCTGGAGTGGCTCGTGATCGATCCGACCGTCCCCACCTACTCTTCGTCGACGCCGAGCGAGCACGTGTTCGCCGATCGGCATATCGGACCCAGCGCCGACGAACTCGAACGAATTCTGCACGTGGTCGGGGTGCCGACGCTCGACGACCTCGCGACGAAGTCCGTGCCGCAGGCGATCCTCGACGACGCGCCGTCAGGAGTAGGCGCCGGCCTCGACGCGTTGCCGCTCCCGGTCGGCGAGCACGACGCGCTTGCCGAACTCGCGCAGCGCGCGGAGCAGAACACGGTCGCGGTCTCGATGATCGGACTCGGCTACTACGACACACTGACGCCCCCGGTCATCACCCGCGGCATCCTGGAGAACCCGGCCTGGTACACCGCGTACACGCCGTATCAGCCGGAAATCAGCCAAGGTCGGCTCGAGGCGTTGCTGAACTTCCAGACGATGGTGGCGGATCTGACGGGCATGGAGGTCGCGAACGCGTCCATGCTCGACGAGGCGACCGCTGCAGCCGAAGCGATGACATTGCTCCGACGAGCGAACCGGGCGTCGACGTCACCGAGATTCGTCGTCGACACCGACGTCTTCCCACAAACGCTTGCGGTGCTCGAGACGCGCGCGGCCCCGCTCGGGATCGAACTGGTGCGGTGCGACCTGTCGCACGGTCTTCCGGACGGTGAGTTCTTCGGGTTGCTGACGCAGACACCCGGTGCGAGCGGCGTGGTACGCGATCTGTCGGACATCGTTGCCCGCGCGCACGAGCGGGGTGCGCTCGTGGCCGTCGGCGCCGATCTTCTCGCGCTGACACTCGTGACTCCGCCCGGGGAGGTGGGAGCGGACGCCTGCTTCGGAACTTCTCAGCGCTTCGGTGTGCCGATGGGCTACGGCGGCCCGCACGCCGGCTACCTGGCCGTTCGATCGGCGCATTCGCGGCAGCTGCCCGGACGGCTCGTCGGGGTGTCCGTCGACGCCGACGGCGACGTGGCCTACCGTCTGGCGCTGCAGACCAGAGAGCAGCACATCCGTCGTGAGAAGGCGACGTCGAACATCTGCACCGCGCAGGTGTTGCTGGCGATCGTCGCGGCGATGTACGCGAGTTACCACGGCAGCGACGGCTTGCGTTCGATGGCGTTGCGGGTCAATGCGCGTGCAACTGCTCTCGCGGCGGGGTTACGCGGTGCGGGTGTCTCGCTGGCCGGTGACGCGTTCTTCGACACCGTGACGGCGACAGTTCCGGGGCGTGCCGGCGCCGTCGTGGCCGCCGCCAAGGAGGCGGGTATCAACCTGCGCCTCGTCGACGACGACACCGTGAGTGTGTCCTGCGACGAAGCGACGACGGACGAGCACGTCGACGCGGTGCTCGCGGCGTTCGGTGCCGAGCGGTCCGATGCGGAACGCGTCGACTCGCTTCCTGCATCTGCCCGACGCACGTCCGAGTTCCTGACGCATCCTGCCTTTACCCGGCACCGCACCGAGACCTCCATGCTGCGATATCTACGCATGTTGTCCGACAAGGACATCGCGCTCGATCGCAGCATGATTCCGCTCGGTTCGTGCACGATGAAGCTCAACGCGACCGCGGAGATGGAATCGATCACGTGGCCGCAGTTCGCGAGGCTGCACCCGTTCGCGCCCGACGATGACACAGCAGGCATCAGGTCCATCATCGCCGACGTCGAGAAGTGGCTCGTCGACATCACCGGCTACGACGCGGTGAGCCTGCAGCCGAACGCCGGCAGTCAAGGCGAATACGCTGGGCTGCTTGCCATTCGGGACTATCACATCGGTCGCGGCGACGGTCATCGGAACATCTGTCTCATTCCGTCGAGTGCGCACGGCACCAACGCGGCGTCCGCGGTCATGGTCGGTATGAAGGTCGTGGTCGTCGCATGTCGCACCAACGGCGACGTGGACGTGGACGATCTGCGCGCGAAGATCGATCAGCATGCCGACTCGTTGGCCGCGATCATGATCACGTATCCGTCCACCCACGGTGTGTACGAGCATCAGATCGACGACATCTGTGCCGCGGTCCACGACGCGGGCGGCCAGGTGTACGTCGACGGCGCGAACCTCAATGCACTTGTCGGACTGGCCCGTCCGGGAAAGTTCGGCGGAGACGTCAGCCACCTCAATCTGCACAAGACGTTCTGCATCCCGCACGGCGGTGGCGGCCCGGGTATCGGACCCATCGGCGTCCGTGCCCACCTGCAGCCGTACCTACCGGGACATCCGCTGCGCGAGGGACTCGGAGGCGGCGCACCGGTCGCCGCTGCGCCGTACGGAAGCGCGTCGATCCTGACGATCACGTGGGCTTACATTCGGATGATGGGTGCGGTGGGACTGCGACGTGCGACGCTGACGGCCATCGCGTCGGCGAACTACATCGCCCGTCGCCTCGACGAGCACTTCCCCGTGCTCTATACGGGCGACAACGGCATGGTCGCTCACGAATGCATCCTCGATCTTCGTGAGCTGACCAAGCGAACCGGTGTGACCGTCGACGATGTGGCAAAAAGGTTGGCGGACTACGGTTTCCATGCACCGACGATGAGCTTCCCGGTCGCCGGGACGCTCATGGTCGAGCCTACCGAAAGCGAAAGTCTCGAGGAGATCGATGCATTCTGCGACGCGATGATCGCCATCCGCGTCGAGATCGATCGCGTCGGCTCGGGCGAATGGCCCGTCGACGACAACCCGTTGCGGGGCGCCCCGCACACCGCGCGCAGCCTCGCGCGGGAGTGGTCTCATCCGTACACGCGCGAGGAGGCCGCATTCCCCGACACGGGCGCCGGGCGAGCCAAGGTGTGGCCTGCCGTGCGGCGAATCGACGGCGCGCACGGAGACCGCAACCTGGTCTGCTCGTGCCCGCCGATCGAATCGTTCGCCTGAACGGTCAGGACGACACGAGTCGCAGCATCGCGATCTCCGGCGGTGCTGCGACTCGCACCGGAGGACCCCATGCGCCCGCACCCCTGGTGGTGTACAGCGTCGTGTTTCCGACCCGATCGAGGCCCTCGACGCTCGGCTGCTGCAGCGGCACGAGGTACCGCAACGGCCAGATCTGCCCCGCATGCGTGTGGCCCGACACCTGCATGTCGACTCCCATCTCCGACGCTTCCTCCGCCTGCAGCGGCTGATGCGCGAGCAGCAGCGAAAATCGTTCGGGGTCACGACCTTCGAGAGCGGCTGCGAGGTCGGGCTCGTACGGTGCAGGTGCGGTCGCGTCGTTGATTCCGACGATGTCGATGTCCTGGCCTCCGCGGCTGACGGTGGCTCGCTCGTTGCGCAGCACCGTCACCCCGAGCGACGACCACAGATCGAGCCACTTTCCGCCGTCGTCGGCGTAGAACTCGTGGTTCCCGCTCACTCCGAACACGCCCAGAGGCGCCGACAGTTGCCGCAGTGGCTCCAGATCCGAACCGACGAGTTCGACGGTGCCGTCGATGAGGTCACCGTCGAGCACGACGACGTCCGGCGCTTGCGCGTTGACGTCGTCGACGATCTTCTGCACGAAGTCCCGGCCGCGCGACGGGCCTGCGTGGACGTCGGACACCAATGCTATTCGGAGACCGGCGAACTCGTCGGGTAGGCGGTCCAGCGCGACCGTGGTGTCGGTGATGCGGGGATGCGCGGCCTCGACGAGGCCGTACCCGACGGCAGCGACGGACGCCGCCGCGACCACTGCGGAACCCACCCGTGTCACCCGCCGACGGGTGGCAACGGAGTCGCGGCCGCGTGCGGCCGCCGCGATGCGGATCGCGAAGGTCGCCAGACCGACGAGAAGGGTACCCAGTACGAGGTAGAGCACCACGGCGAGCCAGCTGAGACCGACGAACGCCGGAATGCGTGCCCATGCGGGGTCGAACAGTTCACCGGAACCGATTCCGATCAGGGCAAGGGCCCACATGACGACCAGTACGACGTCGACGACGAGGGAGTAGGGGCGAGGCAGTCGAGTTGCTCTGACGTAACGCAGATGCAGCACAAGTGCGACGAGCGCGAGGAACGTGCCGAACACGAGCAGGCGTGTCATGTTTCAGTACAGCAACTTTCGGAGAAGGTCGAGGAGTTCGGGCCCGTCCGACGAACCGACGGTGGTTGTCGAACCCCCGGTCGTGTCGGACATGGACTGCAACGTGCGAATGTCGGAATTGGTTCCGATGGACACTACATCGATGGCCACCGGCTTGTCGGGCTCGGCGAGGTCGGACAGCATGCGCAGGAATCGATCCGACGATATCGACGCGTCGTCGTTCGGTCCGTCGGTGACGAGAACGACGCTGTTCGGCCGGCCCGGCACGTAGTTGTCCACGGCGTCGACATAGGCGGCCACGACGGATTCGTAGGTCGACGTCGATGTCTCGGGACGCAGCGCGCTCGCCGCCGAAACAAGAGCATCGCGTCGCGTTCCCGATGCGATCTGCTCGTCGAGAGGGCCGGTGGGCACCGCTGTCCGGAATGCCCGCTGACCGTCGAGATTCGCGCTGTAGACCCACAATCCGAGATCGGACGCGCCGACGACGGACTCGAACTGCTGGTTCAGCGCGTCGACCGTGTTCTGCAAGCGCGTCCTGGCACCTTCGGTCGTGTCCATCGAACCGGACACGTCGAGCAAGACCGTCGCGCGACGTGGCGTCGCAGGGTCTCGAACCGCGTCGATCAACGCCTGCCGCGTGTCCGACGCGGTCGCCGCAGCCTCGGCTTCGATGTCTCCGACGTCGAAACCGGCGTCGGAGAAGACGGTGGCGTTGGCGGGCTGCCGTACGAACTCGACGAACTGAGCGGCTGCCCGGTCGAGCGTGTCGGTCGAGAAGCCGCTTCCCAGAATCGCAGCGGGATGGTCCGCGACGGGCGTCGCACCGACGGGCGCGTACGTGGACAGTCCTGTCTGGGCGGACGCGCGCAGCTGCTGCGCGGTGACGGGGACCGTGTGCACATCCGAGTTCGGGGAGGGATCGGCACTGATCCGTGCGAGGACCGCATCGGTCGAGTCGACGGAGACGGCGCTCTGTCCTCGATCGGTGGTCGCGAGCGCCGACATGGCCGACACGACGGCCCCGCTGCGTGCCTGTTCCAACGACAGCGATCCAGTCGGTGACTCGACCGTCGTGGCTGCCACCGCGGCCAATGCAGGGGAGGTCGATGCCGCATCGGGCCCGGTAGGCACCTGCAGGCGGAGCCCACCCCAGCCGGGTAGCCCCAGTGCGTCCAGCCCGTCCGACGCGCGTTGCAGGCGAGGCAGATCCGCCCATCCGACGCTGCCGGCGGACAACGCGGACGTGACAGCGTCCGGGCCTGCGAGCACGATCGGAGAACTGGCGACCGATCGGGGCGTGCCGTCGATCGTTCCGGGGGGAACCCCCTGCAGAGCGTCGGACGAGCGCGGAATCCACAGTGCGGGAACAGCGCCGAGAGCGGCGGGGTCCCAGTTGTCCGGGCCGGCTGCGACGGCACTGGCCATCGCAGCCGTGGGCGTCGTCGCGACGTCGACTGTGACGCAATGGTCGCGCACGATCGGGTTGGTGGCGTCGAAACGCGCGGCCAATTCGGTGACCATGGGCGAGATGTCCGGATCGACGGTCACCGGCAACGTCAACGGACCCTCGACGCACGTACTCGCCGCCTGCACGCCCTGGTCCGCGATTCGATCTCGCAATTGGAACCATCCGAACACGGCGAGCACCACCACGATGATGATGCCCGCCGCGATCACCGGTCCCTTGCTGATACCCCGGGAGCCCCCCGACGTGCGATGTTCACCCACGTGGAAAGACTACAAGCGCTGTGCGACAGCAGAGCTTGCGGACCGACCCATGGAGTCCGGGATATCGCGTCGGCTCCTACTTGGCGGCCGCCTTGTACTCGCGGCGGCGGCGGTGCAGGATCGGCTCGGTGTAGCCGTTGGGCTGGCCGGCGCCCTGGAAGATCAGGTCGCTGGCTGCTTGGAAGGCGATGTTCGAGTCGAAGTCCGGTGCCAGGTTCTTGTATGCCGGGTCTCCTGCGTTCTGGCGATCGACGACCGGTGCCATGCGCTGCAGCGATTCACGGACCTGGTCCTCGGTGACGATGCCGTGCCGAATCCAGTTCGCGAGGAACTGGCTCGAAATACGCAGCGTTGCACGGTCTTCCATCAACGCGATGTCGTTGATGTCCGGCACCTTCGAGCAGCCGACGCCGTGGTCGATCCACCGCACCACGTAGCCGAGGATGGACTGCGCGTTGTTGTCGAGTTCGCGCTGCTTCTGCTCGTCCGACCAGTCGGTGGCCGGTGCCAACGGGATCTCGAGGATCTCGTCGACGGTGGCCCGCTTGGCTTTCGCGATCTCTTCCTGCCGGGCGAAGACGTCGACCTTGTGGTAGTGCAGGGCGTGCAGCGTCGCGGCGGTCGGCGACGGCACCCAGGCGGTGTTCGCTCCGGCCTTGGGGTGGCCGATCTTCTGCTCGAGCATGTCGTGCATCAGATCGGGCATGGCCCACATGCCTTTTCCGATCTGCGCCTTACCTTCGAGGCCTGCGGCGAGTCCGGTGTCGACATTGAAATCCTCGTAGGCCTTGATCCAGGTCTGTGCCTTCATCTCGCCCTTGGGGACGACCGGCCCGGCCTCCATCGAGGTGTGGATCTCGTCGCCGGTGCGGTCGAGGAAGCCGGTGTTGATGAACACCACGCGTTCCTTCGCGGCCTCGATCGCGGCCTTGAGGTTGACCGTCGTACGACGCTCTTCGTCCATGATGCCGACCTTGAGCGTGTTCTCCGGCAGGCCGAGGACCTGCTCGACGCGCCCGAACAGCTCGACGGTGAACGCGACCTCGTCGGGGCCGTGCATCTTCGGCTTCACGATGTACAGCGAGCCCGTGCGCGAGTTCTTCAGCACGTTGTCCTCGGTCAGCGAGTGCAGACCGGCAAGCGAGGTGAAGAGAGCGTCGAGGATGCCTTCGGGGACCTCGTTGCCGTCGGCGTCCAGAATTGCATCGGAGGTCATCAAGTGACCGACGTTGCGCACGAACAGCAGCGAACGTCCATGCAGCGTCAGTTCGCTTCCGTCGATCGCGGTGTAGACGCGGTCCTCGTTCAGGGTGCGGGTGAAGGTCTTGCCGCCCTTGGTGACTTCCTCGGCGAGGTCGCCGCGCATCAGTCCGAGCCAGTTGCGGTAGCCGAGCACCTTGTCGTCGGCGTCGACCGCGGCGACGGAGTCCTCGAAGTCCATGATCGTGGTGACCGCGGACTCGAGCAGCACGTCCTTGACACCCGCGGCATCGGTCTTGCCGATCGGGCTTTCGGCGTCGATCTGGATCTCGAGGTGCAAACCGTTGTGGCGCAGCAGGATTGCCGACGGCGCATCCGGGGTGCCCTGGTAGCCGAGGAGCTGCGACGGATCTGCCAGACCGACGGTCGAGCCGTCGGCGAGCGTGACCGACAGGGACGCGGCATCCACGACGTACTTGGTCGTGCCGACATGGCTACCGGACGACAGGGGCGCTGCCTCGTCGAGGAACTCGCGGGCGAATGCGATGACCTTGTCGCCGCGAACCTTGTTGTAGCTGGTGCCCTTCTCGGCGCCGCCCTCTTCGGAGATGGCGTCGGTGCCGTACAGCGCGTCGTACAACGATCCCCAGCGGGCGTTCGATGCGTTGATCGCGAAGCGTGCGTTCAGGACCGGAACAACGAGCTGCGGGCCCGCGGTCGAGGTGATCTCGGTGTCGACGCCCGCGGTGGTGATGTGGAAGTCGGCCGGCTCGTCGGTCAGGTAGCCGATGTCCTTCAGGAACGTCTTGTAGGCGGCGCGGTCGTAGTTCGGTCCCGCATGTTCACCGTGCCAGGCGTCGACCTTGCCCTGGATTTCGTCACGGACGGCGAGCAGCGCCTTGTTCTTCGGGGACAGGTCGGTGATGACGGCTTCCGCGCCCGCCCAGAACTTGTCTGCGTCGACGCCGGTACCCGGAAGTGCCTCGTTCTGGACGAAGTCGTACAGCACCTCGGCAACCTGCAGTCCGCCAACAGTTTTGCGATCGGTCATGAATCCCTCGCTCTTTCCGGTCACGGGCGACTCCATGGCCGCCCCAACGACATCGTGGACGATGTTACTCGGCAGTAGGTCGGGCGGGATCGCCGCCGCTCACGAGTAGGTTCTCACACCGTGTGATCAAGGCGTGTCGGAGAGGGGTTGCCCTGGCCGTCAGGTCGGCTTGCGCGCGCACGTATTCGGACCGACCACCGGGTGTCTCGATGGCGATCGGAGCCAGGCCGTAATCCGACAGGTCGTACGGACTCGCCCGCATGTCGACAGTGCGTGCGGCAAGGGCCAATTCGAAGCAGTCGGTGACGAGATCGGAATCGATCAAGGGTGCGAGTTTGTAGCTCCACTTGTACAGGTCCATGCTCGCGTGGACGCACCCCGGTTGCTCCGTCTCGACCCGGCTCGACGGCGCGAGCTGCAACAGATTACGGGGTACGGCGTCGTCGGTGAAGAAGCGGAAAGCGTCGTAGTGCGTGCACCGAATCGTCATCGAATCGACTACGGCATCGGTGCCGTCGTGGCCCAGTCGAAGCGGCACCGAACCGTGTCGAAGCGCCTCGTGCCCGCCGCGGTAGACCATGGCCCACTCGTGCAGTCCGAAGCAGCCGTGGTGGGGCAGTCGCGCTGCGGTCGCCCGGAGAAGACCCAGGGTGAATTCGACGGCGGACCGACGTGAGTCCAGCACCGACTCACGGACTCGAATGCCGCCGTCGGGACCGTCGTGTAGCTCGTACGACGCGAAACCGGCGTAGTCACGCGCGGCGTCGCCCGCGAGCACGACACCGTAGCCGGGGTTCCAACGACGGAGATGTCCAGGCTTGAAGCTGTAGTAGGTGAACAGGAAGTCCAGGACCGGGTGCGTCGCGCCCCGAGCACGCTCCGCGAGATAATCGCCCACCAGCCGATCCACGCGGTCCAGGTGAGCGGCCCGCATCGCCGTCCATTCCTGTTCCGGCAGAACCGAACGTGTGGCGATCAGGACGAACCACTCCCGCGCGCCGGATGCCCGGGCGTCGGGTCGGCGACCCGGTGGGTACCGTCGCGCACCGTGCCGACGAACTCCTCGACGAGGTCTTCGAGAGCGACGATCCCGACCGTGGCTCCTGTGGCGTCACGAACTGCCCCGAGGTGACTGCTCATCCGACGCAGCCGCGTCAGTGCGTCGTCGATCGTCGTCTCGGACGCGATGACGGGTAGGCGTCGGACCTGCGCACGGGGTATCTCGGTGTCCGGTCCTGCGGTGTCGTCGAGCATGTACTCGAGGACGTCTTTCAGGTGCAGATAGCCGGCGAGCGAACCGTCCGCTGTTTGCACCGGGTACCGCGAGAAGCCGGTGGCGACGACGGCGTCCTCCACCGAACCCAGTGTGGGTCCCGACGTCGCACTCGCCGAGCGAACGGTCCTCACCTCCGCGAACGGAATCAGAACTTCGGCCACCGTGCGTCCGGAGATATCGAGGGCTTGTGTGAGGCGACGGTGTTCCTCCTCGTCGATCAGGCCCTCGGATCGTGACTCGCCGATCATCTGAGACAACTCGTCGGCCGACACCGACGACTCCAGTTCGTCCTTCGGTTCGATCCGCACAGCACGCAGCGTGAGGTTGGCGCACAGGTTGTAGAACGAAATCAGCGGCTTGGCGACCTTGATGAACATCAGATGCACCGGAACGAGCAGCATCGCCGTGCGCTCGGGGCCCGCGATGGCGATGTTCTTCGGAACCATCTCGCCGATCAGGATGTGCAGCACGACGACGAGAGCCAGCGAGATCGTGAACGCGATCGGGTGCAGCAGTGCTTCCGGGACGCCGAGCAGATCCATCGGCTTCTCGAACAGGTGCGCGACCGCAGGTTCACCGACGCGCCCGAGCAGAATGGAACAGATCGTGATGCCCAGCTGCGCTGCCGCGAGCATGAGGGACAGATTCTGGCCGGCCTCGATCACCGACTTTGCACGCTTCTTGCCCTGTGCGAGCTGTGATTCCAGCCGGTCGCGTCGTGCCGAGATCAACGAGAACTCGGCGCCCACGAAAAATGCGTTGCCGCCGAGCAGTAGAACCGCCAGCAGAACGGCGAGTACGTCACCCACGTGCGTTCTCCTCCGCGCTGATCTGTGCCACCGTTTCGGCGGCTACGGGCTGGAGCATGATTCTGTCGATTCGTCGACCATCCATGCGGGTGACTCGAGCGACCCAACCGCCGCTGGAGTCCGCCGGATCGTCGGACGCCAAGCGGGGGAGTACCACCTTGTCGCCTGCGGTCGGGATTCTGCCCAGTTCGGACAGAACCAGACCGCCGATGGTCTCGTACTCGCCTTCGGGGGCGTGATACCCGGTCGCGGCGGCGACCTCGTCGATCCGAAGCAGGCCGGAGCAGAGCCAACCGTCGCCGAATCTCTGCACGTCGATTTCCGGTTCGTCGTGCTCGTCGTGCACGTCTCCGAGGATCTCCTCGATGAGGTCCTCCATGGTCACCATTCCTGCGGTGCCGCCGTACTCGTCGACGACGAGTGCGACCTGCATTCCGTCCGCCCGCACCCGTTCCATGACCGAGTCGCCGTCCAGGCTGGACGGAACGACGGGCACATCCTGGGCGAGCGTGTCGAGCAGGGTCTCGCTTCGCCGCCCCGCGGGCACGGCGAACGCATGTTTCAGATGGACGACACCCACGGTGTCGTCCAAATCGCCGTCGACGACGGGAAATCGGGAGAAGCCCGTGCGCGACGCCGTCTCGATCAAGTCGGACGCGGTGTCGGACACCGACAGCGATTCGACTTTCACCCGGGGCGTCATCAGTTCCTCGGCGGTGCGCTCGCCGAACTGCAGAGATCTGCCGACGAGACGGGCAGTGCTCTCGTCGAGCGAACCGTGCTGGGCCGATGTCCGCACCAGCGAGCTCAACTCACGTGGTGAGCGGGCGGACCGAAGTTCCTCGGCCGGCTCGACGCCGAGTCTGCGAACCAGCCAGTTGGCCGAACCGTTCAGGCCGTTGATGGCCCACCGGAAGACGGCCGAGAACCCGGACATCAATCCGGCGGTGGCACGCGCGGTTGCCATGGGTTCGGCAATGGCGATGTTCTTGGGCACGAGCTCGCCGAAGATCATGGAGAACGACGTCGCGACGATCAGAGCGACCGCGAGGGACAGACCCGACGCCAGGGACTCCGACGCTCCGAGCGCCGTCGCGATGGGCACGAAAAAGCGGGCCAGGACCGGTTCTGCGAGGTAGCCGGTGATGAGGGTCGTGATGGTGATGCCGAGTTGCGCGCCGGACAGCTGGAACGACAGCGTTCGGTGCGCGCGCTGAACCTGCCGAGAACGGATGTCGCCCGTTGCGGCAGCAGCCGAGTCGACCGCGCTCTTCTCGAGCGCCGTCAGCGAGAACTCGGCTGCGACGAAGAGAGCAGTGCCTGCGGTCAGTGCGACGAATCCGACGAGGCTGAGGATGCTCAGGATCAAGTCCATGGCTCATCGCCGCCGTAGTTGAGACAGGCGCATGGCGCCGTGAGGTTCCGGCTGCCGCGAACGGCGACGCAGTGTCGATCGAGATGGTGAGGGTGATCGAGAGGAAGTGAGGTCGCCGGGTTCGTCACCCGGCTCGATAGAGGAGCCCTCCGAAGTGGAGCCCTCGTCGCCCTGGTCGCTGGACGCGACGGCGGCGCTGGTGATGACGGGTGCCTCAGGCACCTTGTTCCTTTCCGTTGTTCCACCGAACCCGGTTCACGCACGTACGTCCGTGAACCGGGCCGAAGGATGTTCGATGAATCGCGAAGCCTTCAGTCTAACGTCTAGGGCCGACGACGCGCCCGTGTGCCGCGGCGGACGTCACCATCCGCTGGGCAGCGGGCGTCCCTCGGCGAAGCCGGCAGCGGACTGAACGCCCAGGACGGCGCGTTCGTGAAGTTCCGGTAGCGTTCGCGCGCCCGCGTAGGTGCAGGTGCTTCGGACCCCCGAGCAGATGTGGTCGATCAGATCTTCGACGCCGGGACGATCGGGGTCCAGCCGCATCCGCGAGCTCGAAATGCCTTCTTCGAACAGACCCTTTCGTGCGCGGTCGAAGGCGCTGTCGGTTGCAGTCCTCGCCGCCACGGCACGCTTGGACGCCATGCCGAAGCTCTCCTTGTAGGCGTTGCCCGCGGGATCGAATCGCAGATCACCCGGTGACTCGTACGTCCCGGCGAACCACGAGCCGATCATCACGTTCGCCGCGCCTGCAGCGAGCGCCAGGGCGACGTCGCGAGGGTGGCGCACACCGCCGTCGGCCCAGACCGACGCGCCGAGTTCCGCCGCGGCGGCGGAACATTCCGCGACGGCGGAGAACTGAGGCCGCCCCACACCGGTCATCATGCGAGTCGTGCACATCGCGCCTGGGCCGACGCCGACCTTCACGATGTCCGCGCCTGCCTGCACGAGATCGCGTGTACCCGCTGCCGAGACCACGTTTCCGGCGGCGAGGGGGACCGGCAGGTCCAACGCCTTGATGGCTGACAGCGCTTCGATCATCTTCTCCTGATGTCCGTGCGCGGTGTCGACGACGAGCAGATCGGCGCCCGCCTCGACGAGTGCCTTCGCCTTCGCGGCGACGTCGCCGTTGATGCCCACCGCTGCTGCGATCCGAAGCTTGCCTGCGGCGTCGACGGCCGGTGTGTAGATACCGGTCCGGATCGCGCCCGTGCGAGTGAGGACGCCGGCGAGGGTTCCGTCCGGAGCCACGAGAACGGCCAGGCCCTCGTGTGACGCCTCGAGCGACTCGAACACCGCGCGAGGAGTGGCGTCCGAGGACACCGTCACGAAATCGGTGACGGCCACCGAACTGAGCCGTGCGAAGCGGTCGACATCGGTGCAGGCGCTCTCGGTGACGACTCCGACAGGCTTGCCTGCCTCGACGACCACGACGGCGCCGTGTGAACGCTTGTGCATCAACGCGAGTGCATCGGACACCGACGCGTCGGGACCGAGGACGACGGGGGTGTCGGCCACCAGATCGCGGCTCTTGACGAATGCGACGGTGTCCGCCACGGCTGCGACCGGAAGATCCTGGGGAATGACCGTGATCCCACCGCGTCGCGCGACGGTTTCCGCCATACGACGACCGGCGACAGCGGTCATGTTGGAGACGACGATCGGGATGGTGGTTCCGGATCCGTCGACGGTCGAGAGGTCGACGTCGAACCGGCTCGTCACGTCGGTCCTGTTGGGCACCAGGAAGACGTCGTCGTAGGTCAAGTCGTACGGGGGCTGCTGGCCATCGAGGAACTGCACGGTGCGCCAGCGTACCGGTCAGACGGCGTCCGCGTGTGCGGTGACCTCCGCCTGCGAGCGTGACAAGGTGATCGTCGCGTAGATCATGACGGCGACGGCAGCGGCGATGACGGTCAGCTCGAAAGCATCGTGGCGCACGCGCTCGTCCAGAACCGTGATGCCGAGGAAGGCCGCTCCGAAGGGTTCGCCGATCGTGACGGCGGGGAGCGAAGCAGACAGCGGCCCGGACTGGAATGCGCGTTGCTGCAGGTAGAAGCCTGCTATGCCGCAGAAGACCAGTGCATAGGTCTGCCACGCAGTCACTGCGGTCATCGCATCATGCTCGACCAGGTCGGTCACGAACTTCGTGAACGCGACGGCCATTCCGAACAACAGTCCACCCGCGGCGCCCAGAAGCAGCGCACGGGACCCGGGTCTTCTCGACATCGAGCCCGCAGCAATACAGGCAAGCACGACGCCGAACGCAATCACCAGAGGCACGATCCATTGCGACAGCGGTGCATTCGCATGTCCCTCGGTGGGATCGCCGACGACGATGAACACCGCAAGCGCGAGAGCGAGGGAGATCGCGAGAACCCATGTCGTCCGCGTCATTCGGTAGCCGGAGAACTTGGCCGACAGCGGCAGCGCGAACAACAGCATCGACACCAGCAGTGGTTGAACCAGCAGTACGGATCCAGCCCAGAGCGCCGCGACCTGAACGGCGTACCCGCCCACGTCGCCGAGGACACCGGCCCACCACCGCGGACTGCGAACGAGCGAAGCGACCAAGGATTCGCCCTCGGGTACCGCAGCCGCGGCACTTTGTTGCGCCACCGACGCGCACGCGAAGAGAAACGCTGCGACGAGAGCGAGGACGATCGCCAGCACGGGCATCTCGCCCGTCACCTCACGTGGTCGAACGTACGAGGGCGCGTCATAGCGGAACAGTACCGCTGTGGCGGGTTTCTGTCGGTGCCTCGAGTCAACATGCGCGGCGAGAACATGTGTTCGATCGATTGTCGAGCACCACGTCGAGAGCTTGGGGGAGCCATGTGCGCTATGTGTGAGGGCCGATCGTTTCCGGAGTACCTACGCAGTATCGAAGAACTGATCGACAAACACGGGTGGGCGCTGCAGTACGTCGAGTCCGACACCCGAGGATCGCTCGCCGACCTGCCGCACGGCAGGATCGATCCCGCGTTCTGTTACACGATCGGTTTGACCGCCCACGTTCACCCCGAGATCGTGGTGACCGGCCGGGACCCGTCGGATTCCGCCGCGATATTGAACGCGCTGGCGCGACGTGTGGTGATCGGTGGAGATCGTCTGGTCGCCGGAATGCACGTCTCGGCAGCGGGTTTCGACTTCTATGTCGTCGACGTCGACCGTACCGACGAGTGGTTGGCAATGGCGAACGGCATCTATTCTCCAGCTTCGGTACGGGCCGTCCAGGCCGTCTGGAGAGACTGCGAGGGCGTCTTGCCGTGGGAGGGTGACGTCCCATCGACCATCGTCCAACCGGTCCTCGGTCCACCGCCGGGGTGGTACGACGCCGGCGCATGGTGACAGCGAGCCGCCGGTCACGACATCTCTGCGAGTGTCGTGACCGGCGGCTCGTCGCGGCGGTGGGTTACTAGGCCTCCACCTCGGAGCGGTCGCCGCTCCACAGTGTGTGGAACTTGCCCTCGGAATCGGTGCGCTCGTAGGTGTGCGCCCCGAAGAAGTCCCGTTGTCCCTGGGTCAGCGCCGCCGGCAGACGCTCGGCGCGAAGCGCGTCGTAGTACGCGAGCGACGACGCGAACGCAGGCACCGGAATGCCGAGCGACGCAGCCGTGATGACGACGCGGCGCCAGCTGTCGATCGCGTTCTCGATCGCCTCGCGGAAGTACGGCGCCAGGATCAGGCTGGGAAGCTCGGCATTGTCGTCGTACGCGTCCTTGATGCGGTCGAGGAAACGTGCACGGATGATGCAGCCACCGCGCCAGATCGTCGCAAGGTCACCGGGGTGGAGGTTCCAGTCGTACTCGGCACTGCCTGCGGCGATCTGGTCGAATCCCTGCGCGTACGCGACGATCTTCGATGCGTACAGCGCGCGGCTGATGTCGTGCGTGAACTGCTCGGCATCGGACGGCTTCTCGGACAACGTGCCCGACGCAAGGCCGACGGCGGCTTTCCGCTGAGTGCGCGAACCGGACAGTGCACGAGCGAAGACAGCCTCGGCGATGCCGGTGACCGGGACGCCGAGGTCCAGTGCGGCCTTGACGGTCCACCGTCCGGTGCCCTTCTGCTCGGCAGCGTCGACGATGACGTCGACGAGCGGCTGGCCCGTCTTCGCGTCGACCTGCTTCAGCACCTCCGCGGTGATTTCGACGAGGTAGCTCTCGAGGTCACCGTTGTTCCATTCGGTGAAGACGTCGGCGATCTGGGCCGGGGTGAGGTCGAGTGCGTCGCGGAACAGGTTGTACGCCTCGCCGATCAGCTGCATGTCGGCGTACTCGATGCCGTTGTGGACCATCTTCACGAAGTGACCCGAACCGTCGGGACCGATGTGGGTGCAGCACGGGGTGCCGTCGACCTGAGCGGCGATCGACTCGAGCAGGGGGCCCAGAGCCTTGTACGACTCGGCCGGACCGCCGGGCATGATCGAGGGGCCGTTCAGCGCTCCCTCCTCGCCGCCGGAGATGCCTGCACCGACGAAGTGCAGTCCACGCTCCTTGAGGGACGCCTCACGGCGAATGGTGTCGGTGTACAGCGCGTTACCGCCGTCGATGATGATGTCGCCCTCTTCCATCGCGGACGCGAGCTCCTCGATGACGGCATCGGTGGGGTCGCCTGCCTTGACCATGATCAGGACTCGGCGTGGCTTCTGCAATGCGGCGACGAATTCCTCGATCGTCTCCGTACGGACGAACTTTCCTTCGCTTCCGTGCTCCTCGAGCAATGCGTCGGTCTTGGCGATGCTGCGGTTGTGCAGCGCGACGGTGTGTCCGTGGCGCGCGAAATTTCGGGCGATGTTCGAGCCCATCACGGCGAGTCCGGTGACGCCGATCTGGGCGAGTTCTGACGAGTTCACTGCTGAGGTCATAGGTACAGCTTTTCATGCCGGGCGCGCGAACGTACGACAAGCGAAGCGGTCCCCGCTTCAGGCCGAGGATCCCATCGTTTCGCCGGTTGTCCGACGCACGGAAAGCACGATGGCTGCCACCTCGGAAGAGGTGGCAGCCATCGGACGATCAGGAATTCCGAACGAAATTACCGGGCGCGTGCAGGCCCGTCGAATCCGTCGTAGGAGCGGCGCTCGGTGCGGCTACGGAAACCGCCGGCCTTCGCGTCGTCCTGGGCGTAGCTGGGCCGGGTACGAGGGTTGTCGCCCTGGTAGCCGCCGGTGCGAGGCCGGTCGCCTTGGTAGCCGCCGGTGCGGGGGCGGTCGCCTTGGTAGCCGCCGGTGCGGGGGCGGTCGCCTTGGTAGCCGCCGGTGCGGGGGCGGTCGCCTTGGTAGCCGCCGGTGCGGGGGCGGTCGCCTTGGTAGCCGCCGGTGCGAGGCCGGTCGCCTTGGTAGCCGCCGGTGCGGGGGCGGTCGCCTTGGTAGCCGCCGGTGCGGGGGCGGTCGCCTTGGTAGCCGCCGGTGCGGGGCCGGTCGCCTTGGTAGCCGCCGGTGCGGGGGCGGTCACCCTGGTAGCCGCCGGAACGAGGCCGGTCGCCCTGGTAGCCGCCGGAACGAGGCCGGTCGTCACGTCGATCGCGCACACCGCTGCTGACCGCGCGCAACGGCTCGCCCGACGGCTTCTGTGCACCGGTGATGTCGGTCAATTCGGCGGACCCCGGTGCGACGTTCACGGAGGTGGCCTTGACCCCGGCCATTCCGGTCAGACGCTGAATCTGTCGACGCTGGTTCGGCAGAACGATCGCGACGACCGTTCCCTTCTCGCCGGCACGAGCCGTACGGCCTGCGCGGTGCAGGTAGTCCTTGTGGTCGGCCGGGGGATCGACGTGCACGACGAGATCGATGCCGTCGACGTGAATACCGCGGGCAGCGACGTCGGTGGCGACCAGAACCGGTGTTCGCCCACTCTTGAAACGCTCGAGGACACGGGTGCGCTGGTTCTGTGCTTTACCGCCGTGCAGGGACTCCGCAGCGACGCCCACTGCGCGCAGGCGATCGGTGATGCCGTCGCACCCGAGCTTGGTACGCGCGAACATGATGGTGCGGCCACCCTCGCGAGCGCCGATCTCGGACAGCACGAGGTCTTTCTGGCCACGATCGACCATCAGCATGTAGTGGTCCATGGTGCGGACGCTCGCCTTGCCGTCCTGCGTCGAGTGCTCGACGTGGTCGGGCAGGAACTGGCGAACGAGGGACTGCACCTCGCGGTCGAGCGTCGCCGAGAACAGCAACCGCTGTCCGTCGGACGGGGTCTCGGCCAGCACGGCGCGAACCTCGGGCAGGAAGCCCATGTCGGCCATCTGATCGGCCTCGTCCAGGGCCGTGATCTCGATGGCGTCCAGGACGCACGTGCCCTGGCGGAGGTGGTCGGCAAGCCGACCGGGAGTTGCGACGAAGACGTCGATGCCGCGTCGCAGCTGCTCGACCTGCTTGTTGAACGGCGTGCCACCGACAGCGGCGCGCACGTTCAGTCCGACTGCTCCGGCGTACGGAGACAGCGAGTCGACGACCTGGAATGCCAGCTCACGGGTAGGAACGAGGACCAGCGCACGGGGTCGCTTCGCAGCGGGACGATCCGTGTGCTGTGCGAGGCGCGCCAGAATCGGCAGGCCGAAGGCAAGGGTCTTACCCGAGCCGGTCTGAGCGCGACCGAGAACGTTCTTGCCGGCGATGGCGTCGGGAAGCGCCTTGGCCTGAATCGGCGACGGCACCGTGATGGAGTTGCGCGCGAGTGCGGCGACAACGGGCTCGGGTAGGCCGAGCTCGGCGAATGTGACGGTCGCGTCGTCGGCGTCCGCGGTAGGAGAAACGGATGTACTAGATGGAACAGCGTGGGTCACGCAGTTGAACCTCTCCGGATTACGGGCACGCCACGAAGCCACAGCCGTAGAAAACGCCGATCGAAGACGTGGGCACAGCCAAAACAGTGAGACGAGCCAGGGCACTGTCACCTGGCCATCGATGAGCGAACTGAAGTCGCGCAGAATGGAGCTGCCTGTGCCTTTTCGAATTTCGTGGCCGCGATGGCGACCTCGATCGAGTGTACGCGACAACTGTTCGATTCCTCGATTCGAACAGTTGTGAGCTGGCCGACTGCTAGCGGTGGCCGAGCAGTCGGCTGAGCTCTTCGAGCCACGGCATGGCGACGAAGATGGTCGGCACGACGAGAATCACCGCCGCCGCTGCGTACGCGGCGACGCTGAGCGGCATGTCGCTGCGGGGACCCGCCAGCCTCTGCACTCGAATCAAGGTGCTGGGTCCACCCGCTGCCAGCGCGCCCCGGGGAGCGGTCGAACCTGCACATGTCACCAACGCGCGGGCGAGGGGAGTCGGTCCGGTCACCTTGACTGCCGAATCGTCGGCGAGCAGTTCGACCAGCAGTTGGACGCTGCCCAGAGCCGACTTGCTACGGACGATGCGGGGAAACGCTTCGTTGACCGCGGTGAACGCTTCGAGGACCAGGTCATGACGCGACCTCAGGTGGGAGCGTTCGTGGGAGAGGATGGCCTTGACCTCGGAGCGAGAAAGATTGGTCAGAACGCCTTCGCTCAGTACGACTCGCTGCCTCAGGCCCGGCAGGCAGTACGCGATGGGTTCGACTGCGTCGAGCACTCGAACATCCGCGTCTCGGACTCCGGGGAACGGCCGACCGTCGTCGCTGCTGCGGTCGAGCAGGTCGACCAGAACGCGGTGCCGCGCGCGACGGCGACGCGTGCGCACGGCGACCTGGACCACGGAGAAGATCAGTTTCGCGCCGATACCCAAGGTGATCGCGAGAACGACGACGTACAGAAGCCACAGCGGCAGGCCGAGGGCATCGATTTCGTCGGTCGGTGCCGTCGTCGGGCGGCCGTCGGGGCCAGGGACCAGCAGCAGCCCTCCGATGGCGAGGCCGGAGGAGAACGCAGAGAACACTGCGGCGATGGCGATCGCCTGCCACAGCACGAGGGCTGCACGAGGAGCTCGATACGGCCACGTAGCCCTGCTCAGGACGGCAGGAACCGGCCCGGCGAGCAGCAGAGCAAGTAGCGCGAAGACCAGAGCTGTGGTGGAGTTCATTTCCTCACTAACCGAGGGCTGGGGTCAGTCCGATTGTCGTCCGGCTTCGGCCGAGCCGGCACGTCCACCCGATTGTGCCACCTCGAGCGCGGCGAGAGCGTCACGGAGAGCTGCCGCTTCGTCGGCGCCCACCTGTCCGACGAAGTGAACGAGTGCTGCTGCACGCCCTCCGGACTCGGGAGCCTGCGCGAGCGCATCCACCATGAGACTGGCCACCAGCTCGTCTCGCCCGTGCAACGGGGCGTAGCGGTGTGCGCGGTCGTCGCGTTGCTGCTTCACCAGTTGCTTCTTCGCGAGACGCTGCAGAACCGTCATGACGGTCGTGTAGGCCAACTCACGGTGTGCGGCGAGTGCTTCGTGCACCTGCCGAACAGTCTGTGGCTCCGCGGAGTCCCACAGATGATCCATCACTGCGCGTTCGAGTTCCCCTAGACCTGCCATTCGTCCAAGTTTACGGGTAGTCCGACAGGAATGCGTACTACTGGTGGTAGTAAGCGTCGCCGGTACTTGTGTGATGTGTCATAGTCCATTGCGCACGGGACGGTGTCGGCTTCGGGGGGCCGGTGGTGAATGCGCTTATTCTGCAGAAGCATCTCGACGACGAGACAACTGGAGGCACCGCGTGAACTGGTTCGTCTCTCTGTCATTCGTCAGTAGCGCCACGACGACGGTCCTGTCCGTTCTCGGTGCCCTCGGAGGCGTGTGGCTGGTCGTGTCGAAGCGGCGTTGGTATGTGCTGCGGGCGCTGCCGATCGGCGCGACCGCGGCGTTCGTGATCGGTGTGGTGCTCTATTACGTCGTCGAGAAGGTGTGGCGTCCGTTCCCCGACCCCATCGAAACGGAGATCTACGTCTGGATCGGCATCGGGCTCGCCGCGGTGCTGCTCGTCGTACCGCGCACCATCGCTGCCCGGGGAGTGCTGGCGAAGGCGGCATCGGTGATCGCGGCCGTTCTCGTCGTGCTGGCGGCGTCCGCCCACGTCAACCTCGTGTTCTCCGCGTATCCGACGGTCGGGACGCTGTTCGGGGTCGAGGACGTCGACAGGATCTCGATCGCCGACATACCGGGGCCGCAGGAGCAGGTCGTCAGCGGCAATCCGACGTCCGACGCATGGCAGCCGCCGTCGTCGATGCCGTCGGCCGGCAAGTTGACGTCGGTCACCATTCCTCCGACGGCGTCGTCGTTCTCGGCCAGGCAGGCCGAGATCTATCTGCCGCCGTCGTACTTCGCGAATCCACGTCCGCTACTGCCGGTCCTCGTTCTCCTCGCCGGACAGCCGGGTGAGCCGGACGACTGGCTGAAGGGCGGCAAGCTGGCCGAGACCATGGACGCCTTCGCGCGGGACCACGGCGGTCTCGCGCCGGTCGTGGTCGTGGCCGACGCGACAGGGTCGACACTCGCCAATCCGTTGTGCGTCGACTCGCCTCTCGGCAACGTCGCGACGTACCTATCTCAGGACGTGCCGGCGTGGATCAAGCAGAACTTGCAGGTGTCGACCGATCCCCGGAGCTGGATCATCGGTGGCCTGTCGTACGGCGGTACCTGCTCGATACAGATGGCGACGAATCATCCCGACGTCTATCCGACGTTCCTGGATCTGTCGGGCCAGGTCGAGCCGACTCTGGGTGACCGGACCCGCACGGTCGACGAAGCTTTCGGCGGGAACGATGCGGCGTTCGTCGCGGTCAACCCGCTCGATCTGCTGAAGTCCGAGCAGTTCCCGAACTCGGGTGGAGCATTCGTCGTCGGCGCCGACGACAACGACTACAAGCCTGGCCAGCAAACGATGTATCAAGCGGCGAAGGCTGCTGGAATGGACGTGCGCTACGACGAGGTTCCCGGGGGCCACAGTTTCGCCGTGTGGTCGCAGGGACTGAAGCTCGAGCTGCCCTGGCTGATGAAGAGAGTGGGGTTGATCTCGTGAACGAAGCCGTCGAGGACACCACGGACGACGTGGTCTCCGAGCCGAGTTGGCTGGAACTACGCCGCATTCGTGTGGCCGCCGGTCTGAGAAACACCGGCCGTCAGCTCGTACGGCTGCGCTCGCTGATCGTCTACGGCGCCAAAGGGGCGCCGGTCAGTTTCGGTGCTCTCGCCGTCATCCTCGCGCTCGGCATCGTCGGTGTGGCGGTAGGCGGTAACACTCTGCACCGTGACTTCGCGACCGGCATCATGGCGTTCCAGGACTTCCGCGTGTGGACTGTCCTGACGGCCGGTCTCTTCGCGCCGAACGTTCTCGGCTACATCGTCGTCGTGGTGGCCGTCGTCGTCGCGGCGGCACCGATCGAGCGACGCATGGGGTCGGGCAAGTTCGCGCTCGCGGCCGTCGTGACCCAGGTGCTCGGTGCCTTGTTCGGACTCGGGCTCGCGGCGCTGGCCAAGATGTTCGACGCGGACTGGGGTTTTCGCCTGCACGTAGGAACCGCCATCGGGCCCACCACGTGGATCGTCGGTGTCGTCATGGTGGCGAGCGCCCGCATGGACACGTTGTGGCGCCGACGCATCCGCGTCGGGCTTCTTGCGCTCCTCATCACGTCGGCGCTCTTCAGCGGCCACCTTCAAGACGTCATTCGGCTGGCTGCGGCGATCGTCGGGCTGATACTCGGACCGGCGTTCGTGGGCCGATCCGCACGCGGTCCGCGGCTTGCAGGCACTCAGCGCGAAGGCCGCGTGTTGGTGGCGCTCGTGGTCGCGGCAAGTGCACTCGGCCCTGTGCTCGCGGCACTGAGCCCCGATGCGGTCGGCCCCTTTGCAGTGCTACGAGAGGTCGTACGCGGCGTGCCGTACACCGCCGCCGAGGTGCGCGAGATCTGCGCCGATTCCGCGACCGATCCCGAATGTCGAACGGGTCTCCTCGAATTACGTCTGGGCGGTGTCGGTCCGACGATCCTGTCGTTGATGCCGTCGATCTTCCTGCTGTTCCTTGCCGACGGCCTTCGCCGGGGTCGTCGCTTCGCATGGGGGGCAACGGTCGTCGCTCAGGTCGTGCTCCTCGTGGTGTCGGTAGCCAACTTCGCCATCCGATACCTCGAGTCCGGCGACGACGAGTCCCTGTTCTACGGTCTCGAATCGCCGACGGTGTACCGCACCGTGATTCCGTTCCTCCTTCCACTCGTGGTGCTCACGATCCTGGTGGCAACCCGAAAGTTCTTCGACGTGTCGGCCCTGAAGGGAACCTATCGGCGATGGACCCTGTCGGTGCTCGGCACCGGTGCGGTCCTCGCGGTTCTGTACGTCCTGGGCGGACTCGCGGCGCGAGGTGGATTCGACAACACCCCGACTGCGCTTCGGTTGCTCGCGGACTTCCCCCAGCGACTCATCCCACCCGTGTACCTCCAGTGGCTCGAACCTCGGTTCTTGCCCGAGGACATTCCGACCACGCTGCTGTTCGAATGGACCGGGGTGGTGTTCTGGGTCGCGGTATGCGTCCTGACCTTCGGAACCTTTCTGACGCCCGCCTTCGGAGCCGAGTCCGACGCGGCCGAGCGGGCACGTGAGGTGTTGACGTCGAGCTCCGGCAGCGCGCTCTCGTGGATGACGACGTGGCGAGGAAACACGTACTGGTTCTCGCCGGACGGCAGTGGCTACGTCGCCTACCGGGTCATCTCCGGTGTGGCACTGACGACGGGCGATCCGGTCGGTCCCCGAGATCGGCTGCGCGAGTACGTCGTCGGATTCGCGGAGTATGCGTCGGAGAACGGGTGGATCCCGTGTTTCTACTCGGTGACGCCTGCTGTCCGAGAGATCACCGACGGGCTCGGCTGGGGCGGGATCCAGGTCGGGGAGGAGACCATCCTCGACCTGGAGGAATTGGCGTTCACCGGCAAGCGATTCCAGGATGTGCGGACGGCTCTGAACCGTGCCAAGAAAGCCGGCGTCGATGCGGAATGGATTCGTTTTCCGGATGCTCCCCTCGCGATCACGGATCAGATCGAGGCGATCTCGGAGGAGTGGGTCGCCGACAAGGGGATGCCCGAGATGGGCTTCACTCTCGGTGGCCTCGAAGAGGTGGACGACGCGCAGGTGCGGTGTCTGATCGCGGTCGACGAGCACCGGACCGTGCACGGCGTCACGTCGTGGATGCCGGTGTACGAGAACGGCGAGATAGTCGGGTGGACACTGGATTTCATGCGGAGACGGTCGGAGGGATTCCGGCCGACGATGGAATTCCTGATCGCGTCGGCGGCAATTCTGCTGAAGGAGGAAGGGGTCCGCTTCCTGAGTCTGTCCGGAGCGCCACTGGCCAAGGTCGACGACGAGAGTTCCGAGAACGGCACACCGGAAGAGCTGACGTTCTCGCGTCTGCTCGACCGGTTGCTCGACGTGCTGGGCAGGACGCTCGAACCGGTCTACGGCTTCCGGTCGTTGCTGGCGTTCAAGTCGAAGTTCCAGCCGCGGTACGAATCGATGCACATGACGTACGCCGACCCTGCCGCGCTACCGAGCATCGGCAACGCCGTCGGTCGTGCGTATCTGCCCGAGGTGTCTCTCGGTCAGGGTTATCGACTCGTGCGCACGATGATCGAGCGCTAGGCGTTCCGGCGTGTCACGGTCTTGCGAGGCCCGCCGGTCGCGCCGTACACGTGCCGCGTGCCGATCGGGACGATGAGCGGCCTGTCCGACACGGGATCCTCGATGACCGTCGCCTCGAGACCGAAGACGTCGAGCAGCAATTCTTCGGAGATGACGTCCTGCGGTCGACCGCTCTCGACAATCTTGCCCTTGGACATGACGATCAGCTGATCGCTGTAGCGCACGGCCAGATTGAGGTCGTGCAACACCATCACGACCGTGCGACCCATGTCCTCGTGCATGCGGTCGACGAGGTCGAGGACCTCGACGGAGTGCGCGAGGTCGAGGTACGTCGTCGGCTCGTCGAGGAGCAGGATATCGGTGCCCTGCGCCAGAGCCATCGAAATCCAGGCGCGTTGCCGCTGGCCGCCGGACAGTTCGTCGACCGGTCGGTCGGCGAGGTCGCCGACGCCGGTCAGTTCGAGTGCGTTGGCGACCTCGGATTCGTCGTCGGAACTCCACTGCCTGATCCACGACTGATGCGGGTGGCGGCCGCGCGACACGAGGTCGGCGACGGTGAGTCCCTCGGGAGCCGTCGGCGCCTGGGGGAGCATTCCAAGCACCCGCGCGACGTCCTTGGTGCGCATCGACGAGATCGCCTTGCCGTCGAGGACGACGCGACCGGCCTTCGGCTTGAGCAGGCGGCCGAGGGATCGCAGCAGCGTCGACTTGCCGCACCCGTTCGGCCCGATGACGGTGGTGATGACACCGGTGTGCACTTCGAGGTCGAGATTCTCGACGATGGTTCGGTCGCCGTAGCCGAGGGTGAGGTCTTCCGCGACGAGGCGCAACGGGTCGATGGTTGTCATGCGGAGACCTTTCGATTGCTGCGGACCAGGAGATAGAGCAGGAAGGGGCCACCCAACGCGGACGTCACGATGCCCACGGGAAGTTCGACGGGAAGGATGGTGCGCGCGATGAGATCGCTCCCGACGACGAGCAGACCACCGAGGATGGCCGACGCGATGATCGGCGGCCCCGGAGTCCGCAGCAGCCGGAGTGCTATCTGCGGTGCCGCGAGGGCGACGAACCCGATCGGTCCTGCCGCGGCGGTGGCGACCGCCGCGAGAGCGACCGAAGCGAGCAGGAGCGTCGCCTGACCCGATTGCAAGCGGACACCGAGTGACTTGGCGTTGTCGTCGCCCAGTCGAAGCGCGCCGAGTGTGAACGTCGAGATGATCGTCAGCGTGCCGACGACCAGGACGGCCACGGCCACGGGCCACACCTTGCTCCAGTCCGCGCCGTTGAGCGAACCGTTGAGCCACAGCTGCGCTCGCGAGACGTCGTTGATGTCGGCGCTGATCAGCAACCAGCCGATCGCGGCGACGAGCATCGCGTTGATCGCGATGCCCACGAGAATCAACCGGAAGCCCTCGACGCCGCGCTTCCACGCAAGCGCGTAGATCAACACGGCGGTGACGAGGCCACCCACCAGGGCAGCGAGGGGCAGGCCCAGCGTCGCGAGCACACCGACGAACGACCCGCCGCCGCCGAGCACGATCAATGCGACGGCAGCGGCACTTGCGCCCGACGTGATGCCGAGGATGTCCGGGCTGGCGAGAGCGTTCCGCGAGATCGACTGCGTGACAGCGCCGGACATTCCGAGCGCCATGCCGACGAGAAGGCCGGTGAGAGACCTCGGCAGTCGCAGGTCCATCACGATGAATCGATCGATGCGGGAGCCGCCGCCCAACAGCACGTCGACGACCTGCGCGATCGACAGAGGGAAGTCGCCGCGCCCGATGTTGATGCAGACGACGAAGAACAGCGCAACGACCAACAGCAGGGTCACGACGACCATGAACGTACGACGGACCAGAGACAGAGGCCCGAAGCGGAACGCAGGCCTGGACGGAACCGTGGACGCGGGCGTATCCGACTCGGACAGCGGCGTTTCGAGGTGAGCGGTCACAGGCTTGCCAACTTCCGACGACGGACGAGAGCGATGAAGAACGGCGCGCCGAACAGTGCGAGCACGATGCCGACCTGAAGCTCGCCGGGCCTGACGACGACGCGGCCGATGACGTCGGCGATCATGAGCATCACCCCGCCCATCAATCCCGCGTAGGGCACGAGCCATCGATAGTCGGGACCGGTGACCACACGTGCGACGTGGGGTACGACGAGACCGATGAACGCGATGGGGCCGCACGCGGCTGTGGCGGCACCGGTGAGCAGAGTGATCGCGACGATTCCGACGGTGCGCGTCAAGGCGATGTTCGTGCCGAGCGACCGAGCGACGTCGTCACCGAGGCTCATCACGTTCAGTCCAGGAGTGCTGGCCAACGCGATGAGGACGCCGATGACGAGGAAGGGGAGGACCGTCCAGAAGATGTCGAGCCCGCGGCCTGCAACGGACCCGACGGACCAGAACCGATAGCCGTCGAGACTCGTCTGGTCGAGCAGCACGATGGCGTTCGTCATGGCCGACAGGAAGAACGCAACCCCCGCGCCTGCGAGCGCCAAATTCAACGGGCTCGCTTTTCCGTTTCCTATCGACGACAGCCCGAACACCACGACACTTGCGATGGCGGAGCCCGCGAAGGCGAACCACAGGTATTGACTCGGAGAGTTGAAGCGGAACAGGTAGATCGCGAGGACGACGAGGAACGCGGCTCCGGCGTTCAGTCCGAGAAGTCCCGCGTCCGCCAACGGGTTTCGGGTGTGCCCCTGAATCAAGGCACCTGCGATACCGAGCGCGATTCCCACGACGAGAGCGAGCACCGTACGTGGAACTCGTAGCGTACGAACGATGATGTCGGTGTCCGTGCCGGTGGAATTCAGCAGCGCGTGGCCGATCTCGGCGAATGTGAGTGGCCTTGCCCCGATCGCGATGCTGGCGAGTATGGCGGCGGCCAGCGCCACGACGAGCACGATCAGTCCGAGAATTCGTCGCTTGCGTATTCCCGCCACCGAGTTGTCACGGGGGATGGGCTCGAATTGTTCGTCCAGGGCGGTCTTCTGGCGTACTACCTCGGTGCGTCCCCGGCCGACTCCTGTCGCGCGCAGCAGTGACCGCTTCGGACCGATCGGATCCAGGGTGTCGGCGTCGCGCACGACGAGGTCGGTCCACCGCATTCCTGTGCTCTGGCCTTCGCGACCCTCACGAAACCCCTGATTCCACACCAGAAGTCCGATGGCGACGGCAACCGAAATCGCGCCGAACACGAACCTGTCGGCTTCACCGCCGCCGTTGTCGTCCCGAAGCGAGTCGACGATGGACCACCCGATGCCGAGTGGAAGCAGCACGATCGCGAGATCGACGACGGTCGCAGCGATTCTGGGGCCCCACGGCGCAGGTCCGCGGGGGATGTCCTCGGTGGCGAAGTCGTCGTCGGGCGTCGGGTGAGGTGCTCCCGGACCGAGCAGGGGGGCCGTAGTCACTGTCGTTCCTGATTCCTCACTGTGTTCGAAGGTCCACGCAGTTAGGTTACGGAACCCTCTGCTTCAGCGTGCGTCCAGGTAAGGCTAGCCAACGCATTCCAGTGATGCAGGAGACATGGCCCGATGGACCGCTACCGTGTGGCATTGGTTAGGCTAGCCTATGCACAGCGGCCGTGGGCCGAGGGAACGACAGAGGGAGTGTTTCGGTGTCAGTTGCGACTACGACGTCCGCCGCATGGGCCGAGGTGCATCGATCGATCACCCGCATCGACGACGGTGGTGCGCTGTCGCGCTCGTGTATCGAACTTCGAGCGCTGAACCCCGATTACCCCCGCATGTACGCGATCGCATCCATGGCACAGGAGGCCAAGCGGCGCTGGTGGCAGCTAGGCGTGGGGCTCGAGGACGGCCGAACCGATCAGATGCTCGCGAGGTCGTTGGAAGACCTCCGGCTACCCGAAGCTGCGGCCGCGCAGGTCGCGACCGCGCTCATTCATGCGGTCGTCGGGCGCGTGGCGGCGCTGATCGTGCTCGAGGGTCGTGCCTGGGACCCCGGCATCGACAACCTGTGGATTCACATGGACAGCGACGGCGGAATCGATTGGGCGGGAGTGTCGTCGCCGATGCTCCGCGTCCTGCCCGGAGACCACCTCGAAGGCCAACCGGGTGCGGTGACCCTTCCGTGCGAGGAAGCCCTTCTTGTCTGGACGGCCCACCGATGCATCACCTCGCTGCATGCAGTACTGCGCTCGATCGGAGCACGTGCGCCGTTGGATGCGCGGACATTCTGGAGTCTTGTCGGCGACGCCGTGCTGGGTGCGTCGACCTACGTTCCGGTTCTGGCCGGCGCCCGGGCGTCCGACGGGGCGCGTCGTGGTCAAGCATTGCTCGACGCGTTCGTGGCGGCCGGCGCGCCGGTTCGGTCGCGCCTGTCGACAGCGGCGCGACTGCGATCGCGAGCCTCCTGAAAAGGCGTCGGAAGCTCTTGCCAATCAGGTAAGGCTTGCCTATTCTGGATCCCAGACGAACGGACCGCGCCGGAGTCCTGAGGGCTGCAGTGACTCCCGGTCCTTGCCACGGCGGGCCTCACATCTCTCGATGTGAGGCCCGCCGATCCATGTGCAGATGTCCTCGTGTAGTTCTGGATTCGTCGGTGTTCCAACCGTCGTGACACCAGGACCAGCTTGAGGAGATTCGATGAGCGAGCCAGGACCCACCGTCGACGCGGCCGTGATGGCGAGCGGCGATGTAGCTGCGATCACCGAAGTGAGTTCGCGTGGCTTCGACGGTGCGATCGGGTTGGAGTACACCGAGGTCACCGCCGACCGCGTGCGTGCGCGCTGGGACGTCACGCCGAGCCTGCATCAGCCCGCAGGAATCATGCACGGTGGAGTTCTCTGTTCCGTGGTCGAGTCGCTGGCCAGCATCGGCGCGAGCGTATGGCTGGGGGATCGTGGCCACGTCGTCGGCGTGAACAACAACACCGACTTCCTGCGTGCGTCACGTTCGGGCACGCTGTCCGCCGAGGCAGTACCGGTGCATCGCGGTCGTACCCAACAACTGTGGCGGGTCGACATCGTCGACGAGGCAGGAAAGGCCGTCGCGCAGGGGAAGGTCCGCCTCGCGAACATCGTGGACACGGCAGTTCTGGGACACTAGGGCGCGTGACGAGAGACGCCGAATACTTCGACACCAGGTTGGACGGTGCAGCCCTCGGCCGCATCGAGTCGATTCTCCGCCCCGTCGACGAGCAACTCGCCCGTGACTATCCCGGTGACCGTATCGGCGGTCAGCCGATACACACCGTGTACGTACCCGCGTCGATCGCCGACGTCGGCATCCCGCAGCAGTGGGGTAGTCAGGCAGCCCGTCTCGTCGACGCGCACGCCGACGTCGTCGAATCCCTCGACGCCGCAGGGGTTCTGACGACGGTCCGCGATGTCCTGCACACGTCGCCGATCCAGGATCTTCGGCTCGATTTCGAGGACGGTTACGGCTGGCGTTCGGACGAGGACGAGGACCGCGACGCACGTCACGCAGGGCAGGTTCTTTCCGCGCTGGCGGCGGATCCGACGGGTCCTTCGTGGGTGGGCATCCGGCCCAAAGGACTTGCCGCCCACGAACGGCGACGTGCCGTTCGCACACTCGAACTGGTTCTCGATGCTGCGGGCGGTGTCCCGAACGGCTTCGTCTTCACGGTTCCGAAACTGCGTGTGGCCGAACAGGTCACCGCGGTGGTCGCACTGTGCGAAGAGCTCGAACGTGCGCACGGGCTGATGGATCACGCGCTGCGCTTCGAGTTGCAGATCGAGAGTCCCCAGGCCGTCGTGGGTCCCGACGGTACGGCGACCGTCGCGCGGGCACTGCGTCTGGCAGACGGCAGGTGCACGTCTCTGCACTACGGAACCTACGACTACAGCGCCGCGTGCGGAATCACGTCCGCTCAGCAGTCGCTGGCGCATCCGGTGGCCGATCACGCCAAGAACGTGATGCTCGCGGCGGCGGCGCAGACCGGCGTCTGGGTGTGCGACGGATCCACTCAGGTGGTCCCGACCGGCTCGCAGGCCGACATCGAGGCGGCGTTGCGCAGGCACTTCGGTCTGGTCACTCGTTCGCTCGAGCGTGGGTTCTACCAGGGGTGGGACATGCACCCGGGGCACCTCGTGACGCGGTGGGCGGCGACGCTCGGATTCTTCCGTGACGCGATGCCGACCGCTGCGTCACGGGTGGCGGCCTATCTGAGTCGACAGGACAGCGGCATCATGGACGAGCCCGCGACCGCACAGGCACTCGCGGGAGTGCTCGTTCGCGGCCTCGATTCCGGGGCGGTGACCGAACGGGAGTTGTCGGACGTGTCGTCGTCGATCACGAGGGCGTCGCTCCGCAGCCTTCTCGATCGGTCCGACGGTACCGCCGGCGCTCCGGCCGGTCCTGTTTCGAGCGTGTAAAACCTGGGTTTCCACCGCGAAACACCCTGGCGTTCAGCATCGCCCGCGCACCGAGTGGGTCTGCGTCGGTACTAGCGTGGACGCCCGACGGTGTTCGCGTGAGAGGGATGGAGATTCGATGCGGCTGACTCCGCACGAGCAGGATCGCCTACTGCTCAGCTATGCAGCCGAGCTGGCTCGGAAACGCCAGGCTCGCGGGCGCAAGCTCAACCATCCCGAGGCGATCGCTCTGATCACCGATCATCTGCTCGAGGGGGCGCGTGACGGTCGCTCGGTGGCCGAATTGATGGTGTCGGGTCGTGAGGTTCTCACGGCAGACGACGTCATCGGCGGTGTACCGGAGCTGCTTCCGGAAGTGCAGGTGGAAGCGACGTTCCCGGACGGAACGAAGCTCATCACCGTGCACGAGCCGATCTCGCCGAAGCGTGGTGACGGCCATGTCGTCCCGGGCGAGATCATCACCGAGGACGGAACGATCGAGATCAACGAAGGCGCCGACGTGGTGACGATCGACGTCGTCAACACCGGGGACAGGCCCGTCCAGGTCGGAAGCCACGTGCACTTCCCGCAATCGAACGAGGCACTGGACTACGACCGCGCCGCCGCGTACGGGCGGCGACTCGACATTCCCGCAGGCACGGCAGTGCGTTTCGAACCCGGCATCGCCATGACGGTGCAGTTGGTCCCTCTCGCCGGCGGACGAGAAGTGCATGGGCTGAGCATGAACCCTCCCGGAAAGTTGGATGCCTGATGGCGCACCTGAGTCGAGCGCGCTATGCGCAACTGTTCGGACCGACGACGGGTGACCGAATCCGGTTGGCGGACACGGATCTTCTGATCGAGATCACCGAGGACCGTAGTGGTGGACCTGGTCTGGCCGGAGAAGAGGCCGTGTTCGGTGGCGGCAAGGTCATTCGCGAATCGATGGGACAGTCCCGCGCGTCGCGTGCCGACGGCGCACCCGACACCGTCATCACCGGAGTGGTCGTCGTCGACCATTGGGGCATCGTCAAGGCCGATGTCGGAATTCGCGACGGCCGAATCGTGGCGCTCGGCAAGGCGGGTAACCCGGACACGATGTCCGGGGTGCATCCCGATCTCGTGATCGGGCCGTCGACGGAGATCATCGCGGGCAACGGCAAGATTCTCACCGCAGGCGGAATCGACTGCCATGTCCACTTCATCTGCCCGCAGATCATGGACGAGGCACTCGCAGGCGGCATAACCACGGTCATCGGTGGTGGCACGGGGCCTGCGGAGGGCAGCAAGGCGACGACCGTGACGCCGGGCGCGTGGCACCTGTCGCGCATGCTCGAGTCGCTCGACGACTGGCCGATGAACATCGTGTTGCTCGGCAAGGGCAACACGGTCAGCCGCGATGCGATGTGGGAGCAACTGCGCGCGGGCGCTTCGGGTTTCAAACTGCACGAGGACTGGGGATCGACGCCCGCGGCGATCGATGCGTGCCTGGCGGTGTGCGAGGAGGCAGGGGTTCAGGCAGCGCTGCACTCGGACACGCTGAACGAAGCAGGGTTCGTCGAGACGACCCTCGCTGCGATCAAGGGTCGCGGCATCCACGCGTATCACACCGAGGGCGCAGGCGGAGGACACGCGCCGGACATCATCACCGTCGCGTCCGAGGGGTACGTGCTGCCCAGTTCCACGAATCCGACGCGGCCGCACACCGTCAACACCCTCGACGAGCATCTCGACATGCTGATGGTGTGCCATCACCTCAGCCCGTCCATTCCGGAGGATCTTGCGTTCGCCGAGAGCCGGATTCGGCCGTCGACGATTGCTGCCGAGGATCTGTTGCACGACATGGGCGCCATCTCGATGATCGGCAGCGACGCGCAGGCGATGGGTCGTATCGGTGAGGTCGTACTGCGGACGTGGCAGACGGCGCACGTCATGAAGAAGCGTCGCGGCTACCTGTCGGGCGATGTCCGCGCCGACAACACCCGCGTCATGCGCTACATCGCGAAGTACACCATCTGTCCTGCAGTGGCCCATGGGCTGGATCACGAGGTCGGCTCGGTCGAACCGGGCAAGCTGGCCGACCTCGTGTTGTGGGATCCGGCGTTCTTCGGTGTCCGGCCCCACCTGGTGATCAAGGGCGGCATGATCGCGTGGGCCCAGATGGGTGACGCCAACGCATCCATCCCGACCCCTCAGCCCGAACTGCCGCGTCCGATGTTCGGTGCCTCCGCGAAGGCAGCGGCCGCGACGTCGGTGCACTTCGTCGCCCCGCAGGCCATCGAGGACGGTTTGGCGGACCGGTTGAACTGCGACCGCAGGCTCGTCCCGGTCGGTAACGTGCGCGCTGTCGGAAAGGCCGACATGCCGCACAACGACGCGCAACCGCGGATCGAGGTCGATCCCGACACGTTCACCGTGCGTATCGACGGTGAGGTCTGGACCGAGCAGCCGGCCACCGAGTTGCCCATGGCGCAAAGGTATTTCCTGTTTTGAGTGCAGTGACAGCTCAGGTTTCGACGCTTCTCACCCTGGCCGATTCGCGCCTGCCCACCGGGGGCCACGTGCACTCCGGCGGCGTCGAGGAAGCCGTCGAACAGGGTGTGGTCCGCGACCTGCCGACGGTCGAGGCATTCCTGAACCGTCGTCTCCGTACAAGCGGTGCCGTGGGTGCGTCGATCGCCGCTTCGGTCTGCGCCGGGCTGCTCGACCCGACGACCGCGGACGCCGAGACGGACGCGCGCATTCCGTCGCCCGCAGCGCGTGGTGCGTCACGGGCGCAGGGGAGAGGTCTGCTCAGGCTCGCGAAAACGACGTGGCCCGAACATGATTGGAACAGCGTGGCCCGCCGACCGCACCTACCGGTCGTGGCCGGACTCGTCGGCCGAGTCGCCGGCCTGTCGTATCGCGACATCGCGGCGGTTCAGATCTACACGACGATGACCGGGTCGGCGATTGCGGCACAGCGGCTGCTCGCCCTCGATCCATCGGACGTGGCCGCCTGCACGCTGCGACTGGCACGCACGTGTGACGAGGTCACCGATGTCGTCGTGTCGACGCATCCTGAGTTGGTCGACCTGTCCGATCCACTGCTCGACGTCCTGTCCGAGTCCCATGCCCTTCGCGAACGACCTCTGTTCGTGTCCTGACCGATCGGCACACCACAAGAAAGGCGGAAAACCCATGCCTCCGCATCTGATCGACGGCGAACCGCACGACCACAGCCACGACCGACCGCGCCGGACCCGCGTTCCCGGGGAGGCGCTGCGCGTCGGAATCGGCGGACCCGTCGGATCCGGCAAGACCGCTCTGGTGGCGGCGCTGTGCCGGGAACTACGTGACGAGCTGTCGCTCGCGGTGTTGACCAATGACATCTACACGACGGAAGACGCCGACTTCCTGCGGCGTCATGCCGTGCTGCCCGACGAGCGCATCACGGCCGTGCAGACCGGTGGGTGCCCCCACACCGCGATCCGCGACGACATCACCGCCAACCTCGATGCCATCGACGACTTGGTGGAGGGCAACCCGCCGCTGGACCTGATCCTGGTCGAGTCGGGTGGAGACAATCTGACCGCCACGTTCTCCTCGGGACTGATCGACGTGCAGATTTTCGTCGTCGACGTCGCCGGCGGCGACAAAGTTCCGCGCAAGGGCGGACCTGGTGTCACCTACTCGGATCTGTTGGTGATCAACAAGACCGACTTGGCCCCGTTCGTCGGCGCCGACCTGACCGTGATGGAGAACGACGCCGTCCGCGTTCGGGAAGGCCGCCCTACCGCTCTCGTCTCGCTGACCGAGGATCCGTCGGCGTCACTGGTGCTCGAATGGATCAGAACGCAGCTGCGGGAGTCGGCCGCGGCCGATGCGCACTGAGCTCACCATCGTCGCGTCCGCCGATCGAAGTCCGAGGATCGACGCAGTCGGTGGGTTGGCCGCGCGTCTGACGGGTCCGGACACCGTCCACATGATCGGTACTGCCGCAACGCCTCTCGGCGGCGACACTCTGTGCATCAGGATCGTCGTCGGGGCCGGTGCCACGCTGTCGCTGCACAGCGTGGCCGCGTCGGTCGCGCTTCCCGGCCGGTCGGTCGTCGAGTCGAATGCGGAATGGCTCGTGAGCGTGGACGAGGGAGGCGTCCTCGTCTTCGATCCCGAGCCGATGGTCGTCGCGGGCAACGCGATACATCACACTCGCACGCGGATCGAGTTCGCTGCGTCGTCGCGAATCGAATATCGCGAGCGCGTCCAGATCGGGCGTGTCGGCGAGAACCTCGGTCGGTGGATCGGAACGATGCACACCGATGTCGACGGACACGCTCATCTCCGTCACCGCGTCGAATTGGGCTTCGGCACGGTCGGACACGACGTGTTGTCCGCGCCGCGGTCGTTGTCCAGCACACTCGTGTATCCGGACGATCGACCGGCCGGGGCCGTCGGCAGTTCCGCCGTCCGTATGCCGTTGGCCGCGGGAGGGAGTTTGACGACGAGCACCGGTCCCGCGCTCGACGCACTACCGTTGGTGCCATGACCGACCCGTCCACTGCCGATCCGGCATCGACCGACTCGACCGAAGCCTTCGATCCGGAACACGTAGCCCAGGCCAGAGCCGCACTCGATGCCGTCGACGACATCGGAGACTGGGTTCAGCGTTTCGACCTTCTGGGCGACCTGACGAGGCTGCGCATTCTGCTGTGCATGCACCGCGCGCCGGGGATCTGCGTGTCGGATCTGTCTGCCGCGCTCGGCATGTCGGCGACGTCGGTATCCCACGCACTCCGGCTTCTTCGAAACGAGGGGTGGGTGGCGGTTCAGCGCGACGGGAAGAAGATGTCGTACCGCCTCGACGACGACATCGTGCACTCCATGTTGCACGAACTCGGCGCCACCCATGCCCATCACGGGCACGAGTGACGCCGAGTTCGGTGCAGCGTCGGGCGGGCTAGCCGGCCGCTTTCTCCTCACGACGGTTGCCGTCACCGTCGACCGCCGGAGGTGACGGCTCCAGCGAGTTGAGTTGCTCGATGGCAAGTCGCGCGAACACCTGCTGCTCGGTCGACGCCATCTGCGCGCGACCGCGGCCGAGGAACGTCACGAACCACGAGATGACGGTCGTGATGCGGCTGCGGTATCCCACCAGGTAGTACAGGTGCAGAGCCAACCACATCAGCCAGGCGATGAAGCCGCCGAATTCGAGCTTGCCGACCTTGGCGACCGCGTTAAAGCGCGAGACCGTGGCCATGGAACCCTTGTCGAAGTACTTGAACGGCTCGCGCTGCGTCGCGTCGGCGCCCTTCAACGATGCCTTGATCTGCTTGGCTGCATACGTCGCACCCTGGATGGCGCCCTGAGCCATACCGGGAACGCCGGGAACCGACATGAGGTCGCCGACGACGAAGACGTTCGGGTGACCCTTGACCGTCAGGTCGGGCTCGACGATGACACGACCGGCTCGGTCCGTCTCCGATTCGGACTGATCTGCGAGCTGCCTGCCGAGCGGGCTGCCCTGAACTCCCGCGGACCACACCTTGCACTGCGCCTCGATGCGACGCGTCGTGCCGTCTTTTTCCTTGACGGTCAGACCGTCGTTGTCGACGTCGGTGACCATCGCGTTCAGCTGGATCTCGACGCCGAGCTTCTCGAGCTTGTCCGCTGCCTTCTTGCCCAGCTTCTCGCCCATCGGGGGCAGCACGGCAGGAGCGGCATCGAGGAGGATGACGCGTGCGTCGCGCGGATCGATGTTGCGGAAGGCACCGTCGAGGGTGCGGTCTGCGAGCTCGGCGATCTGACCTGCCAGCTCGACGCCGGTGGGGCCCGCGCCGACGACCACGAAGGTCATCAGTCGGTCGCGCTCTTCCTGGTCGTTCGACAGCTCGGCCTGTTCGAACGCGCCGAGGATCCGTCCGCGTAGCTCGAGCGCGTCGTCGATGGTCTTCATGCCGGGTGCGAACTCGGCGAAGTGGTCGTTTCCGAAGTAGGACTGCTGGGCGCCCGCCGCGACGATGAGGCTGTCGAAGTGCGTCACCGTCTCACGCTCGAGCAGCTTCGACGTGACCGTCTTCGCCGTGAGGTCGATGTCGAGAACTCCACCCATCAGAACTTCGGCGTTCTTCTGGTTACGCAGAATCACTCGGGTGGTCGGCGCGATCTCGCCGACGGAGAGGATGCCCGTCGCCACCTGGTAGAGAAGCGGCTGGAACAGGTGGTGGGTGGTCTTGGCGACCAGCGTGATGTCGACGTCGGCCTTCTTCAGTGCCTTGACGCCGAATAGTCCTCCGAATCCGGAACCGATGACGACGACATGATGACGCTTCGATTCGACCGGTTGGATGCTCATTACCTGCTCCCTAGAGATTGCGATGTCTCACGCAACGGTAGTCGCCATCGGATTCGTCGTCGCGGCAAGGTTCCCATGCAGCAGGCATTTTCGCTGCTGACGACAAGCCGCAGGGCCACTGACCTGGGCGGCGTCTTCGGCACGGTCGTCGATGGTTGCGTCGACGCTACTGGATCGCTTCAGAAAGACACGTGCGGTGACCACCGGACATACGATCGGCGGGTGGCGTCGAGCAATACGACGAAACTCTGGTTTTTCGAGCAGAGGCGGTACATACTCTGACCATGTTCGAGATAAGTGTTACCGCGAGTAACCTCAATGCGGCGCCGATGACCGTCGTCGCTCAGGGTAGCGGCGGGCAAGGTGGAGGTGCGGCGCTCGACCAGGTCTTCGGCATGAGCGCGGCAGCCGGAGTGATCTCGTTGGGATTGCTCTATCTCGCCTTCTTGCACCGTACTCGGCGGATCACCTGGCTGGGACGCCTTGCCGATTTCGCCGGCAGCAAGGCCAACCTGCCGGGGTGGGCCGCGCTGCCGTTGGTGATGTTCGTATCGACGATCTTGACGGCGTTCCTGGGCTTCATCTGGGATGTCAGCCTGCACATCGGGAAAGGGCGCGACGAGGGACCCCTCGCGAACCCAGCGCACTACTTCATCCTCGTCGGGCTGTTCTTCCTCTTCATCGCCGGCGCACTGGCGATGATCCTCCCGCTCGACGAGAAGCCCGGCCGTGCGGCGATCAAGCTGACGCGAACCTGGTACGTGCCGACCGGTGGTGTCCTCATCGCCGGGGCTGGGTTGTATGCACTGATCGGCTTCCCGCTCGACGACATCTGGCATCGCATCTTCGGCCAGGACGTCACGTTGTGGGGTCCGACGCACCTGATGTTGATCGGCGGTGCGGGGCTGTCGCTCGTCGGCGTGATCCTTCTCGAACACGAGGGCCGTATCGCGATGGGTTCCGACGCCGACGGCCCGGATCCCCGCTGGCACAAGAGTCCTGTGGTCACCTGGCTTCTGCGAAGCTCCGCGTTCGGCGGCCTGGTGATCGGTCTGTCGGTGTTCCAGATCGAGTTCGACTTCGGCGTCGAACAGTTCCAGTTGATCTTCCAGCCGATGCTGATCGCGGGAGCGGGTGCGTTCGCGCTGGTTGCCGCTCGTCTCATGGTCGGTCCCGGTGCCGCGCTCTTCGCCGTCGCGTTCGCGGCCGTCGTTCGCGAGATCACGGCTCTGCTCGTCGGGCCGGTCTTCGGCCAACCGCACAACGTGTTCGCGTTGTATCTCGGTGCTGCGATCGTGGTCGAACTGATCGCGTTGACTCCGTTGGTCAGGCGCCGCTTGTTGTTCGGAGCCGTTGCCGGCCTCGGCGTCGGAACGATCGGAATTTGGGGCGAGTCGCTGTGGGTCGACGCCGTCTACATCTTTCCGTGGACGTCGAGCATGTGGGCGGACACGCTGCTGATGACGGTCCCGGTGGGCATCACGACCGGACTCTGCGCCGGACTGTTCGCCCAGGCGCTGAGCGGCGACGGGTTACCCCGCGCGGCGTTCCGTCGCAGCATCGTGCTGGCGATGATTCTGGCGCTCGCCGGCACGACTGCGAATGGTCTGATGTTCGACGTCCCCACCGACGCCACCGCGACGGTCCGCCTCACCGACGCGCCGTCGGTCGACGGCTACCGCATGGTCACTGCGGACGTCACGATCGACCCGCCCGACCTCGTCAGCGACGATCCCGAATGGTTGGCGATCCTGGCGTGGCAGGGCGCGGGAGACACGTTACGAGGCCTGGTCGTCGACAAGCTCGAGCAGACCGGCCCTGGGACGTATCGATCGACCAAGCCTGTGCCCGTCGACGGAACGTGGAAGACGGTGCTCCGCATCCACGACGGCCGGTTGCTCACCGCTGCACCGGTGTTCATGGCCGCGGACCCGGGCATCGGCGCGCCGGAAGTGTCCGCGGACGCCGAGTTCACCCGCGATCTGGTCTCGGAGATCACGCTGCTGCAGCGTGAGCGCAATTTCGATCACCCGTCATGGCTGTTCGGCGCGGCATCGCTGGTGGTTCTGGTCTGCACGCTGGCGCTCGTGTGGGCGCTGGCGTGGGGCACGGTCCGCATCAGCGAGGTCACCCCACGCAACTCACTTCGTAACGCACGGACCGCGAAGACGCCGAGCCGAACATGATCGCATTCGCGACGACACCACCGGAGAACGTCGTCTATCTGGCCGACCATTCGGTGGTGCTCGCTCTACCAGCCCTGATTCCGGCGTTAATCATCGTCGCGGTGGTCCTGTACGTCGTCGCCAAGGACCGCCGCGCCGAACGCAACGAACAAGCAGAGGACACGCCACGAGGCGAAGGACCCGCCGGGCACGATCACCACGACGAGGAGAGTTCATGAAGTACGCCCGCTGCGCCGCGATATCGGGCGCCGCGATGCTGTGTCTGGCGGTCGGATGCTCGTCCGGCCAGTCGAACGACGATGACGGGGCCGTCACCTCGACGTCGGCGTCCGCCGCCACCTCTGCGGTCACGGCTGAACCCGATTCGCTGACCATCGACGTCGTGATCGCGGACGGTTCGGTCACGCCCACGAACGAACGCGTCGACGGATCGGTGGGCGAGAAGGTCACGGTGCGCGTCGACAGCGACGCCGAGGACGAACTTCATGTCCACTCGGTGCCCGATCACTCGTTCGACATAGCACCGACGAACGGACAGACGTTCGAGTTCACCGTCGAGGTTCCCGGACAGGTCGCGCTCGAACTGCACGACGCAGACCGGACGATCGCCACACTCGTCGTCAGGCCGTGATCCTCGCTCACGGCCTCGGCGGATCCACCGACCTACCGCTTCCGGTCACCTTCGTTCTGGTCGGCGGCGCGTGGGCGTTGTCCATCTCGTTCGCGATCTTGATCTTCGCTTGGCGCACACCGCGATTGGATCCGTCGCGTCGGTGGGCGACGTTGTCGCCTGGTATTACCCGGGTCGTCGATGCGGCCCTGACCCGCGCGCTTGTTCGGCTGTCCGCCGTGATGTTCACGGCCTTCGTAGCCTGGATCGCGATCACCGGCCCGGACGACGCCACCAACGCGTTGCCCGGGGTCTTCTACGTCCTGCTGTGGGTCGGCGTCCCGGTCGTCTCCGCCTTGTTCGGGCCGGTGTGGCGGATCGTGTCTCCGCTCAGGACGGTGCACGCCGTTGTGTGTCGAATGATCGGTCGCGCCCCGGGTGCGATGCTGCTGCGCTACCCGGAACGGTTGGGCGCGTGGCCCTCTGCCGCCGGCCTGTTCGCGTTCGTCTGGCTCGAGCTCGCATCGTCCGATCCCGGATCGCTCGATGCGATCCGGACCTGGTGTCTGGCATATGCGGTCGTCATGATCGTCGGCGCGGTCGTGTTCGGAACCGTCTGGTTCGAGAACGCAGACCCTTTCGAGAAGTACAGCGATACGATCTCGAGGCTTGCGATTCTGGCGCGCAGCCAGGGCGACCGGGCGCTGACGCTACGAAACCCGTTGGACGGCTTGCCGTCTCTGCCCGTCGTGCGGGGTACCGTCGCGGTGGTCGCCGTGCTGCTCGGGTCGACGGCGTTCGACAGTGCGTCGCAACTTCCCGCGTGGCGCAATCTCGTCGACGACATGTCGTCGACGAGCACCGAGGCGATGCTGTGGCGGACCGGGGGACTGCTGGCGCTGGTTTCGTTCGTCGGTGTCTCGTTCTGGCTGTGCGCCCGCGCAACGGGGGGCATGACCTGCGAACAGCGCGCGAAATTACCAGGGCAACTGGTTCATTCACTGGTTCCGATCGTGTTCGGCTACGTCCTCGCTCACTACCTGACCTACCTCGTCGAGAAGGGGCAGACGACAGTACTGCTTCTCGCAGACCCGTTCCATTCGGGATGGAACTTCGTCGGCCAGCAGAGTTGGGAAGTGTCGTACGTCCTGTCGGAACACCCTGGCGTCGTCTCTACGGTCAAGGTCTTGTGCGTCCTTGCCGGGCACATCCTTGGTGTCTCCGCAGCGCACGATGCATCGCTCCGGCTACTGCCGAGGAATCACCGTCTGACCGGCCAACTCGCGCTGATGGTTCTGATGGTCTTTTTCACGTTCGCAGGCCTGTTTCTGCTGTTCGGAGGCTGAACGGCACCGCAGCGCGACGGAGTGTCGGAACCCGAGAGTTTCTAATGTCAGGACAAATGCTTGACATTCGGCTGTGATGTGGCTTACATATTGATCGCACCATCGATTGATTCACCACCGGGCCATCTCGGTCCGGCGTCGAGAAAGAGAATTGATGACACTTCACACGAGTCGCGGCACTGGCCGTCCGGGTTCGCTCCGCAGGCTGCGCTCTTCGGGCGCCGCCATCGGGCTGGCGCTGTGTGCCACCGTCGTCGTGGCGGGTTGCTCGAGCACCGGCGGTGCGCCGGAAAGCTCCGGCGGCGGATCCAACGCCGGAACGGCCGACACCCCTCGCGCGACGATCGCCATGATCACCCACGAAGTTCCCGGTGACACCTTCTGGGACCTCGTCCGCAAGGGTGCTGAGGCTGCGGCAGCCAAGGACAACATCGAGCTTCGGTACTCGTCGGACCCCGAGGCGCCCAACCAGGCCAACCTCATCCAGACGGCACTCGACAGCGACGTCGACGGAATTGCAGTCACGCTGGCGAAGCCCGACGCCATGGCGCCCGCCGTCGAGGCAGCAGTCGCGGACGGTACGCCGATCGTCGCGTTCAACTCCGGTTTCGACGCCTGGAAGGCTCAGGGCGTCCAGCAGTACTTCGGCCAGGACGAGACCATTGCCGGCGCAGCTGCCGGTGAGCGTCTCAACGCCGAAGGTGCCAAGAAGGCACTCTGCATCATCCAGGAGCAGGGCCAGGTCGCACTGGAGTCGCGTTGCGCCGGTGTGACGCAAGGGTTCTCGGGACAGACCGAGATCTTGAACGTCAACAGCAAGGACATGCCGTCCGTCGAGGCGACCATCACCGCCAAGCTGCAGCAGGATCCAAGCATCGACCACATCGTTACTCTGGGCGCCCCGATCGCACTCGCCGCGATCCAGTCCAAGACGAACGCTGGCAGCAATGCCACGATCGTCACCTTCGACACCAACTCCGCTCTCGTCGACGCCATCAAGGGCGGCGACGTCAAGTGGGCCATCGACCAGCAGCCTTACCTGCAGGGCTACCTTGCCGTCGATTCGCTGTGGCTGTACCTGAACAACGGCAACACCATCGGTGGCGGCACCCCGGTCCTGACCGGTCCTGCGTTCATCGACTCCTCCAACATCGACGCAATCGCCGAGTACGCCACAAACGGCACTCGCTAGGACCGTCGGGTGGCCCGGCTGAAACCGGCCGGGCCACCGGGCTTCCAGCACGGAAGGAATTCTCATGAGTACACAGGCCGATTTGGATCTGTCGAAGCACACGGTGGTCACCGATGAGCGGGTGAAGAAGCAGAAGCCTTTGCAGCGGTTGCTGGTTCGCCCGGAGATCGGGGCCCTGTTCGGTGCGATCGTCATCTTCGTCTTCTTCTGCATCGTCGCCCCACCGTTCCGCTCACCGGAGGCATTGGCGACGGTCCTCTACGCGTCCTCGACGATCGGCATCATGGCCATCGGCGTGTCCTTGCTGATGATCGGCGGAGAGTTCGATCTCTCGACCGGCGTCGCGGTCACGTTCTCCTCGATCATGGCCTCGATGATTGCCTACAACCTGCACCTGAACGTGTGGCTCGGCTCGGCCCTGGCTCTCGTGCTCGCCCTCGCTGTCGGTTTCTTCAACGGCTATCTGGTGATGAAGACGAAGATTCCGTCGTTCCTGATCACCCTCGCGAGTTTTCTGATGCTCACCGGTATCAACCTCGCGGTCACCAAGCTCGTCACCGGTCAGGTCGCGACCCCCTCGATCTCCGACATGGCCGGCTTCGACTCCGCGAAGAAGGTATTCGCGTCCTCGTTCACCATCGGCGGGGTGTCGATCCGCATCACTGTCGTGTGGTGGCTGCTGTTCACTGCTATCTCGACCTACGTGCTGATGAAGACCCGCATCGGCAACTGGATCTTCGCCGTCGGCGGCAACCAGGACTCGGCCCGTGCGATCGGTGTCCCGGTCACCAAGGTCAAGATCGGATTGTTCATGTTCGTCGGGTTCTGCGCCTGGTTCGTCGGCATGCACCTGCTGTTCGCGTTCAACACGGTCCAGTCCGGCCAAGGTGTCGGCAACGAGTTCCTCTACATCATCGCCGCCGTCATCGGTGGCTGCCTCCTCACCGGCGGTTTCGGCACCACGATCGGTGCGATGATCGGCGCGTTCATCTTCGGCATGGCCAACCAGGGCATCGTCTACGCCGGCTGGAACCCCGACTGGTTCAAATTCTTCCTCGGCGCGATGCTGCTGTTCGCCGTCATCGCCAACAACAGCTTCCGTAACTACGCAGCGAAAAGGTGACCGGTCATGACCACACACGCTGAAACTCCCATCGACGCAACCCCATCAGGCGGCGGGAAGACCCCGCTGATCGAACTCAAAGGCGTCGGCAAGTCCTACGGCAACATCATCGCGCTCAAAGACATCAACCTGCGCGTCGGCGCCGGCGAGGTCACCGGCGTGCTCGGCGACAACGGCGCGGGCAAGTCCACTCTGATCAAGATCATGGCTGGCCTGCACCAACAGACCGAAGGAGAACTGCTCGTCGACGGCGTCGACACCAAGTTCGACTCCCCGAAAGACGCCCTCTCGAAGGGCATCGCCACGGTCTACCAGGACCTCGCGGTGGTGTCGTTGATGCCGGTGTGGCGGAACTTCTTCCTCGGCCAGGAACTGCGCAAGGGCCCGTTCAAAACCCTGGACGCGGCGGCGATGCGGGCCACGACGATCGAAGAGCTGCACAAGATGGGCATCGACTTGCCCGACGTCGACGCGCCCATCGGGTCGCTGTCCGGTGGACAGCGCCAGTGTGTGGCGATCGCCCGGGCGATCTTCTTCGGCGCCCGCGTGTTGATCCTCGACGAGCCCACCGCCGCGCTCGGTGTGAAGCAGTCCGGGATGGTGCTGCGTTACATCTCCGCGGCGAAGGAACAAGGGTTCGGGGTCGTGTTCATCACGCACAACCCGCACCACGCCTACATGGTCGGTGACCACTTCGTCCTGCTCAACCGTGGCCGGCAGAAACTGGACTGCACCTACGATCAGATCAGCCTCGATGATCTGACCCGTGAAATGGCAGGCGGCGACGAACTCGACACCCTCACCCACGAACTACGGCGCTGACGCGCCCGTGCGCGGATAGTCCCACCCCCTTACAACTATCCGCGCACGGGCCGGAGGCCACGTCTTTGAGTCGTCGACCCGTCGGTGACACACTCGAGGAATGACGTCGTTTCCTGTTCTCGACCTGACACCCGACGAGCTGCTGACCACCACGAGGACCGTGCGTAAACGGCTGGACCTGTCCAAAGAGGTTCCCGTCGAACTGATTCGCGAATGTCTCGAGATCGCCCTGCAGGCTCCGTCGGGCTCGAACCGTCAAGGTTGGCAATGGATGGTGGTGACCGACAGATCGCTGCGCGCTCAGCTGGGCGAAATCTATCGCGAGGAAGTCGAGAAGTACCTCGACTCCCGCGGTTCTGCAGCGAAGCTGTTCTCCGACGACCCCGACCGAGCTCCGGTCCAGCGGCGGGTCGGAGACAGTGTCGCGTGGCTGGGGGAGCACATGGGCGAGGTTCCGGTCCTGGTCGTTCCGTGCATCCGCGGAGCTGTCGAGTTACCCGCAGGCAATCAGGCGGGACTGTGGGGATCGCTACTGCCCGCCGTGTGGAGCTACTCGCTCGCTGCGCGTGCGCGAGGTCTGGGAACGGCGTGGACCACACTGCATCTGTCGCGTGAAGCCGAGGTGGCCGACCTTCTCGGCATTCCGCAAGGCTTCCACCAGGCAGCGTTGATGCCGACCGCGTACTTCACCGGCGAGACGTTCAAGCCCGCGCCCCGGGAACCGATCGACTCCGTTCTGCACATCGACAAGTGGTGAATGCGTTCATCCTCGTGCGCGTCGAGCCAATTCGACTGTCGCCGAACGAAGCTCGTCGATCGCATCGATGGGGTGTGCATATCCGACGCGCGTCGTCGCATTGCCGCGCGGCGTCCGCACGCTGAGATCGAGACCGTAGCGGTCGGCCGACGTGCAGGTTGCCGCGGTCGCGTCGGGGTAACCGCCCAGACGTTGCGCCATGGCGAGCAGTGAATCCGCGTGGTCGTCGTTCAAATGCGTGATCGCCGACGCGGCGTGCGGCGAAACGGGATCCGCGGCTGCGGCCGCGTAGTCCTCGGCGGTCGCCGAATCCATGCGGCCGTACCCGCCGACCCACCGCGCCCGGTGGACACGCAGAATCCAGAGCGTGAAGTCGCTGTAGTCGATGTAGTACTTCGCTGCGGGTACCGCCGCGAGGTGGGCTTCGCGGGCCGCGTCTAGTTCGTCGTCACGTGGCGACTCGACGACGCCTGCCAACGTCACCCGAGAGACGGACAGGGGATCGCTCGCGGACTCGGGAGCAACGATGGCCAGGCTCGCCCGCGCATCGTGCAGAAGGTTGCGCCCGTGCTCGGCCATCCGTGACACACACAGGACAGGGGAGCCGTCCAGGAGCCCGTAGGTGATGTACGACGCCCATGGGTCGCCGTCTGCCGTCAGGCTCGCGAGGGTCGCCATGTTGGTCGACGCGGCAACGGTTCGGGCTTCTTCGGCCGCGGTGGGCCGTCGCACCGTTTCGGTCTCGGTCAGCGGGGGAGGAGTCGAGGGTGCGTCACCGGGATCACCGTGGTCGAGTGCCATGGACGGAGTCTACGTACTCCGGTGGCGGTGATGGAATGCAGAATCGTCCCGAGCCACTCGAACCGGCATTACGCTGAGCCTGGTCGTCACTGGTCGTCACGAGGAGAGCCGATGCGAGTGCGTAAGATCGTCCCGAATCTTGCAGTCGGGAACATCGAGCAGTCCAAGAGCTTCTACGGCGAATTCCTCGGTCTCGAGAACAAGGAGTTCGATCTCGGCTGGGTGGCCCGCTTCACGACGCCCGACGGGGAATCGAGCGTGCAGGTGGTCACCGGTGACGCAACCTCACCAGCGGACTCCGTCATGTCGGTGATGGTCGACGACGTCGATGCCGCGTACGAGGAAGCCGAACGCCTCGGCTACGACATCGTCCACCCGCTGACGACCGAAGCGTGGGGAGTGCGGCGATTCCTCGTCCGCGCCCCCGACGGCAACGTCGTCAACATCGTTCGGCACCACTCGTAGTCAGCACGACGAGCTTCTGCGTCGCACGGGTCATCGCGACGTACCGATCGACGGCACCTTCGATACCGGATCCGAACGACTCCGGATCAACGACCACCACCAGATCGAACTCGAGTCCTTTCGCCAGTTCCGGCGACAGCGACGAAATCCTGTCCCTGGCGCGAAAAGCTGGGAGTCCGATGACGCACCCGATTCCGTCGGGATTGCTGTCGGTCCATGCGTCGACGAACTGGTCGAGCTGGGCAACCGGCGCATGGACGACGGGAATTCCGCTGCGACGGATGGACTTCGGAACGTTGGCGTCGGGAAGCGCCGCCTTGATGACGGGCTCGGCCACGGTCATGACTTCTTCCGGCGTCCGGTAGTTGATGCTCAACGACGCCAACTGGACGCGCGTCAGTCCTGCTCTCTCCAATCGTTCCTGCCATGTCTCGACGAACCCGTGACGTGCCTGCGCCCGGTCTCCGACGATCGTGAAACTGTGAGAAGGGCAGCGCAACAACAACATCTGCCACTCCGCATCCGTCAATTCCTGTGCCTCGTCGACGACGACGTGAGCAAAGGGTCCGGCCAGGCGGTCGGGGTCGACGTCGGGCAACGCGGAGTCGTCGACGAGTGCGTCGCGAATGCCGTCTTGACCCAGCTGCGCCATCAAGCCGTCCTCGTCGTCGAGTTGAAGAAGTTCGTCGACCACCCTGTCCATCCGACAACGCTCGGCTGCGGCAGCCGCGGACCGACGGCGCTCCCGCCGTGCAGTTTCCGGGTCACCCAAACGTGCACGCGCAGTGTCGAGCAACGGAAGATCGGCGGTCGTCCACTTGTGCGCATCGACGCGGTACAGCGTGCGAACGTCGGTCGCCGACAGCCAGGGCGCGCAGTGACGCAGATAGGCCGGCACCGACCACAGATCGCCGACCAGGTCGGCCGCCTCGATCAGAGTCCACGCGTTGTCGAGCGCGGTGCGCAGATCGTCATTCTCCTGCAACGACTTCCGCACCGACGACAACGGCTCGTCGCCTGCGTACTTGTCCATCAGAATGGCGATCAGTGCATCCCAGATGATCTCGCGCGCCTCGTTGTGCGGTGTCCCGGGGTCCGGTGCGTCGAACGCCTCCGTCCAATCGTCCGGGGTCAATTGGATGTTCGCCCACTCGGTCTCGACGGTCATGCCCGTCTTAGGCGGCTGTTCGTAGAACGCAACCGCCTTGTCGATCGCACGGACGAGTTCGACGGAGGATTTCAGCCTGGCCACCTCGGCATCCGTCTCAGGGACGGCTCTCTCGCCCTCGGACACGAGGTCCGCGATCGTACAGGTGGTGACGCCTTCCTCGCCGAGACTGGGTAGGACATCGGACACGTATGCGAGATAGGGCTTGTGCGGTCCCACGAACAACACGCCGCCGTGGCCCCGCCCGAGACGTGGATCGGCGTAGAGCAGATAAGCAGTACGGTGCAGCGCGACGACTGTCTTGCCCGTCCCCGGCCCACCGTCGACGACGAGCGCTCCGGACGACCCGGCCCGAACGATCGCGTCCTGATCGGCCTGGATCGTGCCCAGGACGTCGCGCATCTTCGACGACCGCGAACCGCCGAGACTCGCGATGAACGCCGATTGATCGTCGAGCGCTGCCTTGCGCGGACCGTCGTAGCCGTCGGCGGTGAAGACCTCGTCCCAGTAGTCGCTGATACGGCCCCGGGTCCAGCGATAGCGTCGACGTCGTTCGAGGCCCATCGGCTGTGCATGCGTCGCGCCGAAGAACGGTTCGGCGGCGGGGGAGCGCCAGTCGATCAGCAACTGGTCGCCGTTCGAGTCCACCAGGCCGAGTCGCCCGATGTAGACCGTCCGGCCGCTCCCCGCTTTCACGATGTGGCCCAGGCAGAGATCGAGGCCGTACCGACGCATCGTCCGGATACGAGCGTTCAGCCGATGCACCTCCATGTCGCGTTCGAGCGCTTCTCGACCTATCTCGACGGGCGCTTTCCTTGTGGCGTCGAGCCGAGCGAGCAAGTCCGTGATGGAGCGTTCGAGACTCGCGGCGACGGATGCGAAGAAGGCCTCGTCGTGGGCGATCAGAGTCGGGTCGTTCTTGTGGTGCAGGTGCGCGGGAAGGTCGAAGGCACTGTCGGCAGTCTGCGGTTTCCCACTCATGTGTTCTCGTTTCCGCTGGTCGAAGCGTTGGGTCCACGAGTATGAGGGACGGACGGGGTCTTGCCGCAAGGCCCCGGGTGCGCTATAGATTGACAGTGGAAGGACGAGATACGTCGCTTCCTTCATTCCTCGGCCGACGGTTCCCGTTCGCTCTGTCGACTCCGATATGCCGCTACTGCGGTGCGGTTGCCACATGCCGTGCTGCAGAACTTGCGCGATCGGTTCCGCGAGAGGTCGAGGACGATCCCGTCGCAGTCGGCGGCGCAAATCTGCAGTCTCGACATCTCGTTCGACCGGATGACGTCGATCATCGCCATAGCGGACTCGACGGCGATGCGTTCCGCGAAGGGACGGTCGTCGCCGACCGCGTGCAGATGCCAGTCGGTGTCGCCATGTCGCACGAGACGCGGGAGAGCATTCGCGTCGGCGAGGATGTGATTGACGACGTCGACCGCAGAGTCACGGTCGCTCGTCAGCAACTGCCTGAGCAGTGGTCGCAGGTCGCGAACTGCAGCCAGCTCGAGCTCGTCGCCGTCGAATCGGCCCGTGTAATTGTGGCTTCGATAGAACTCGCGCAGGTCGGTCCGAGTCTCGAGTGTGTCGGGATCCTCGGCCGAGTTGGCCAGGGCGACCGCTGACACCAACGCGCTCTCCGTGTCATGAGCGAAAACCATATTGACACCTTACATCTTCACCTTCTACCGTCATGACTCATGACCTCCTTGACTGATGACATCGCGGTCCGACGCCCATCTCGTCTCGCGTCCGGTCTGGGACTGGCGCTCGTGTCGTCGGCATCGTTCGGATTGTCGGGCCCGTTGGCCAAGGGTCTGCTCGACGCGGGGTGGAGTGCAGGCGCAGCCGTGACAGCGCGAATCCTGATCGCCGCCGCCGTTCTGCTCGTTCCGGGCCTGCTTGCACTGCGTGGACGATGGAACGTGTTGTCGCGCAACATCGGTGTACTCGTCGCGTACGGGGCCATTGCCGTCGCCGGATGTCAGCTGGCCTACTTCAACGCGGTGGGGTACATGCCGGTCGGGGTAGCGCTGTTGATCGAGTTCACCTCGCCTGTCGTCGTCGTTCTGTGGATGTGGTTGCGGCACAAGCAACGCCCCACTCTGCAGACCGTCGGCGGCGCTGCACTCGCAGCTGTCGGCTTGGTGCTGGTGCTCGACCTCGTCTCGGGTACCTCGCTGAATCCGGTCGGTGTTCTGTGGGCCTTGGGTGCCATGGCCGGTGCGGCCGTGTACTGGATCGTGTCAGCGGACGAGTCGAACGGGTTGCCGCCGTTGACGCTCGCGGCCGGCGGGTTACTGTGCGGCGGAACGATTCTCCTTTTCGCGGGACTGGTCGGCATCGTGCCGTTCACCGCGACGACGCGTTCGGTGGTGCTCGCGAGCGCGAGTGTGCCGTGGTGGGTCTCGATTCTGGTGCTGGGCGTCGTGACGGCCGCAGTGGCGTACGTATGTGGAATCGCCGCCGGCCGGCGGCTCGGCTCGCGACTGGCGTCGTTCGTCGGACTGACCGAGGTGGTGTCGGCATTGGTGTTCGCATGGCTACTGCTGGGCGAAGTTCCACGGGCGGTCCAAATCGGCGGTGGTGTGCTGATCCTCGCCGGGGTCGTCGTCGTGAAACTGGGGGAGAACCGTGTGCGGAGGCGGGCTCAGGCTGGTCTCCGACGAAGAACTTTTACTTGAACGGGTTGAGTGTCCGTCCGAGGAAGTAGCCGATACGGCCCGGGATGGGCCGCATGGCTGCCGCGGAGACCTTGTTGACCACGCCGGGTATGCACACGGGCTTTCCTGCGGTGACTGCTGCCCATCCCTCGCGGACCACGGCTTCGGGGTGCTGCCACATGAATCCCGGTAGGCGGTCTGCGGCGTCGCGGGTGCCCATGACGTCGTGAAATTCGCTGTAAGTGAAGCCCGGGCACAATGCGGTGACGTGAATGCCGTGGGGCTTCAGCTCCATGTCGAGCGATTGGGACATGTTCAGGACGTAGGTCTTTATTCCGGTGTAGAGCAGGCCTTCTCCCGGCGGAGACACCGCGGCGAGGGACGAAAGATTCACGACGCGGCCCCACCGTCGCGTCTTCATTCCGGGTACTAAGCGGTGAGTCAGTTCGGTCACCGCAGTCACCATGAGCTGAATCTCGGCAGCGACCGACTCCCATGGTGTGTCGGAGAATTTGGTACTCGACGATAGCCCAGCGTTGTTGACGAGGATGTCGATCGGCATGCCCAGTTCGTGTGCACGGTCGACGATCGCGGCTGGAGTCGACGGGTCGCTCAAGTCTGCCGCGACGATCTCGGCGCGTACCGCGTGTTGCCGACGCAGTTCGTGTGCGAGCGTCTCCAACCGGTCTGCGCGTCGGGCGACCAGAACGAGGTCGTGACCCTCTGCCGCGAGATGGCGGGCGAATGCGGTTCCGATTCCCGCGGAGGCGCCCGTGACGAGGGCTGTACGTCGAACGGTGTCGGTGGTCATCGTGGGTCTCCCAAGTGGCGGTCGAGGAAATCGATTTGCTCGGCGACGATGGTGTCGAAGTAGGGATCGAGGTACGGCTCGAAGTGGCCGATGTCGTAGGTGTGGACTTCACCGTTCGGAATTCGGCGAGCGACGGCCTGGGCCTTCTCGATCGGTGTGACGTCGTCTTTCGCAGCGAGTTGGACCAGGACGGGGGCGCTCACGTCGCGTGCGTAGCGCCCGGGGGAGTAGAGCGGGACGCGTAGAGCGATCCGGGCGGCGACGTCGTTCTCCGCCAGGAGTTCCTCACGCATGTCGCCCATGCGTTCGACCAGCTCGTAGGCGCCGGGTGAGGTCATCATCGCGATGTCGCCAGGCCGTCCCACCGCGGCCATGCGGTAGGGCGCTCGCCCCGTCCATGCCCGGACTTGGTCACGGATTCCACCCAGGATGAGTCGCGCCACCAACGCCGGAGATTGGGAGAACGCCGACGCGGGTCCGCTCACGTGAGGAACTTGGATGATCGCAGCGGCCAGGCCGGTGTCTCGGGCGGCCAGCTTCAGGACGTGGCCACCGCCGAACGACGACCCCCACGCCACCACTCGCCGTGTGTCGATGCCGTCGAGGCTCCGAACATAGGCGAGTGCAGCAGCCCAATCGGCCTGCTGCTTGCCGATGTCGAGAATGCGGCGCGGCATACCCTCGCTGGCACCCCAATGGCGATAGTCGAAGACGAATGCGGCATAGCCGGCTTGGGCGAACCGCGCGGCGTACGCGTCGAGCCGGAGTTCACGGAACGCCGCGAAGCCGTGCGCGAGCACGACGATCGGCGGGTTCGCGACGCCGTCCGGACGGTAGAGCCAGGCTGCGCACGACGGGTCGCCGGATCCGAAGGTGACATCGGACCGAACGTAACTGCGCTGAGACGTCATAGAGAACCTCCACGAGGTATCTTGAATGGTATTCAACAAGCTAGCAGACTCTTGAATGCCATTCAAGAGTCAGTGACCATTCCGGAGACATCGTTGTGGAGGTGAACGTCGCCGTGGCGCGGAACAAGAAACCGCAAGCTGCCGATGAGAAGCGCGAAGAGATCGTCGCGGCGGCGCGCAGGTTGTTCGTCGAGGGCGGGTTCGACGCGACGTCGGTGAGCAAGCTGGCGAAGGAAGCAGGGGTAGCAGCCAACACGATCTACTGGTATTTCGGGGACAAGGACGACGTACTCGTCGCGGTCGTCTCGGCTGTCATGGCAGACGTCTGGCCGATGTATCAGGCAATTTCGGGTGAGCCGATTGCGGCTCGGGTGCTGTGGATCGTGCGGCGTTTGACCGAGATGAGCGGCCTGGTGACGACAGTCCATGCTCGCGTGGCGCATTCACCGGCGGTAGCGGAGTGGCACAACAACTTTCATCTACTCACCGGCAGTCTGTTCCGTGCCGAACTGGAAGCAGCCGGCGTCTCCGCGGAGACCGTCGACGCCGAAGTGATGATTGCGGTGTTCACCGTCGAAGGGTTGCTGATGCACACGCACGACGAGGGAGAGCAGCGTGCCATCTGTGAAGCGCTGGCCAGTCGATGGCCGGTCGCTTAGTTGACATAATGTAGATTATCGGCAAAACGCTGACGTGGGCGCCGAGTCATGAACTGGCTGTGCCACGGTGCACACGCGTCACGCCTCGACACATCGGAACGCTCTGTCTCACACCGCTCCTAACGTCGATCTCCACGCGGTTCGCGCACTCGGTCCAGCCGGCATCCGCCGGGACGTCGTCGGCCCACGATTGTCGCCCGACGGTTCTCGCCCCACGATCGTCGTTCACCTCATGGAGTCTCGGCGGCACCGGAAAGCCACGGGACCCCCGACTCACCGACCCTGCCCACACCTATAGAAACGTCACAGTGACGTTTGTATAGGTGTGGAGTTCGTCGCCGGGGTTCAGCTCACTGTGACGCTGCGTCGAGAAATTCGAGAACCTGTGGGGTAACCGGGTCCACGATGTCCTGGACCTCCGTGTGCTTGCCGACGTACTTGGCCACCAGCGGACAGACGGCGACCACTCGCAGGCCCTGTGCACGCACGTCGTCGAGTGCGTTCTTCACCAGGATCGAACTGAGGCCGTGGCCCGCATAGGCGTCGTCGATCTCGGTATGAAAGAACACCCTCCGGCCGTCGTGGGCGCGGTACTCGGTGAAGCCGATGACGGAGTCGTCGATTCCGAGGGTGTAGCGCTGCCCGGGAGCATCGTGAGTGACGGTGACGCGGTCGCGGATGTCGTCGTTCGAAGCGGTCATCGTGTGGCCTTTCTACTGTTGAGGTCGCACCGTGTGTCGGCTGACGATCGATATGCGGTTGAAGGCATTCATGGCAATTGCTACCCAGCACAATGCCGAAATCTCTTTGTCGGACAACACCTTTCGGGCGGATGCGTAGTCGCGATCCTGGCTGGCGCTGTCGGGCAGCGTGGTGATCGACTCGGCGAGCGTCAGAGCGGCGCGCTCACGATCGTCGAACAACGTCGTGTCCCGCCACGCGGGCAACACCGAGAGGCGCTGCGGCGTCTCCCCCGCTGCCAGTGCGGCTGCGCCGTGGACGTCCAGACAGTATGCGCACCTGTTGATCTGGGAAACACGGACGTTGACCAGCTCGACGAACCGGCGATCCATACCGGCGTCGTGCGTGGCGGCGCGGACAGCCTTGGCCACAGCGACTTGCGCTTTGAACACTTCGGGATCATGTTTGTCGATCAGCACCCGCAGCACTGGAGAGTGTGCATCGTCGGAATCGCTGTGGGTCACGGAAGCCTCTCGGGTCGTACGGAGCGGATCGAACACGTTCTCGCGCATCGACATTACTCGTCGACCGACGGCAGTTCCCACCCCGATCCGACGAGGTGCGCCGGCAAGGAGGAACATGAGCACATGAGCAACCTCGAAACCCGGCCGTCCGAGATCGACTGCCGGTCGGACGCGGACGCAGGTACTGCTGGTGACGTCGGCGACATCGTCGTGGAGGTGCTCACAGCGCGCGATGTGCCGCTCGGTGGACCGCGTGCGATGACGGTGCGTCGCACACTGCCCCAGCGCGAACGGTCGCTGATCGGCGCCTGGTGTTTCGCCGACCACTACGGTCCCGACGACGTGTCGACGACGGGTGGCATGGACGTACCACCGCATCCACACACCGGTCTGCAGACGGTCAGTTGGCTGTTCACCGGAGAGATCGAACATCGCGACACGATGGGCAATCACGCGATGGTGCGGCCCGGTGAGCTGAACCTGATGACGGCAGGCCACGGGATCGCGCACACCGAGGTGTCGACGTCGAACACCACGATCCTGCACGGCGTCCAGCTCTGGGTGGCCCTTCCGGCCGACGCCGCGGACACGCCGCGCGACTTCGCGCACTACGTGCCACCTGCCGTCGAGCTGAGCGGCGTCGCCGTTCGTGTGTTTCTCGGCGAATGTGCGGGTGATCGGTCGCCGGTGCACACCTTCACGCCGTTGCTCGGGGCCGAGCTGACGTTCGCGCCGGGTGCCGAGATCGAGCTCGACGTGGACCCCACGTTCGAACACGGTGTCCTCGTCGACGACGGAACAGTGCAGGTCGTCGAGTCCGCAGCCGAACCGCTCGTTAGAACCGAGATGGGATACATCGGGGTCGGCGCGACGCGTCTTCACCTGCGCAACGTCGGCGCCGACGCGTCGGCCCGTGTCGTGTTGCTCGGTGGAACTCCGTTGAACGAGGACATCATCATGTGGTGGAACTTCGTCGGCCGCACGCACTCCGAGATCGAGCGCTACCGCGAGCAGTGGGAGGCGCACAGTGACAGGTTCGGCCAGGTGCAGGGCTACGAGGGTGATACCCAGCATCTGCCCGCCCCGACGCTGCCGAACAGCAGCCTCAGGCCGCGAGAAAACAAGGCCGGGCGCGCTTTTCGCGATCGATAGCCGAGTAGCCCAGCCGAGGAACGATTCGCGGTGCGGAATCGGTCGAACGTCGGCCCGGCGCGGGATAGCATCGCCCGGTGGAATTCGCCGAATACGTGTCCAACGACGCGACGTCTCTGGCCGAGCTGGTTCGAACCGGCGAGGTCAAGCCCCGCGAACTGCTGAATCTGGCGCGCACGCGGGCGGACGCCGTCGACGGTGGCCTCAACTCCATCGTCATGCGTATGGACGCTGCCGCCGACGAGCGTGCCGACAGCGGCGATCTGACCGGGCCGTTGGCCGGTGTCCCGTTCCTGATCAAGGATCTGGCGCAGGAGTACAAGGGTTACCCGACGTCCTACGGTTCACGATCACTGAAGAACGATGTCGCCGCAGAGCATGCACTGGTCACACAACGGTTCCTCGATGCCGGTCTGGTGATCTTCGGAAAGACCAACACCCCCGAATTCGGCGCGAAGGGCGTCACCGAGTCGGAACTGTGGGGCCCCGCCCGTAATCCGTGGAACCCGGAACGCACGCCGGGTGGATCGTCGGGTGGTGCCGGCGCCGCAGTCGCCGCCGGTATCGTGCCCGCAGCGGGCGCCAACGACGGCGGTGGATCCATCCGCATCCCGGCTGCCTGCAACGGACTGGTCGGCTTGAAACTCGGTCGCGGTCTGTCGCCGTACGGACCACAGACCGGTGAGGTCCTGTTCGGGATGGTCGGGCAAGGTGTGGTGAGCCGAACCGTTCGAGACAGCGCAGCACTGTGTGACGCCATCGTCGGCCCCGACCCCTACGCCGACTATTCGGCGCAGTTCCCGACCACGCCGTTCGCGTCCGATCTCGACCGCCGTCCTGCGAAGCTTCGCATCGGCTGGTCCACCTCGTCGTCGGTGAACCCGAACCCCGACCGTGAAGCCGTCGCGGCGGTCGAACGGGCTGCGACACTGCTGACCGGGCTGGGCCACCGCGTCGAACAGGTGGCTCCTCCCTACGACGACCGGTCCTTGTCCCGTGACTTCCTGACGATCTGGTTCGCGCAGGTGTACGCCCAGGTCGTCGACATCAAGGCCCGTCTCGGTGCGAAGAACTCGCAGTTCGAACCAGACACGCTGGCGATGGCCGAGTTCGGCCGTCACAGCGGGATGAACGCGATGATCGCCGCTCTCGAGAACACGAGGACCTACGTACGGTCCCTCGCCGAGTTCCACACTCGGTTCGATCTGTTCCTTACCCCCACGCTCGCAACTCCCCCGCCGCGGCTCGGCGCAACCGCGACGTCGCCTCTGGTCCAACTTGCAGCACGCGTCATGAACGCCATGCGTGGCGGGCGCGTCATGGCACTGAGCGGCTTGCTCGACGACGCGATCGAGCAGAACCTCGGTTGGGTGCCGTACACCCAGCTGGCCAATCTGACCGGCCGCCCCGCGATCAGCGTTCCGTTGCACTGGACCGACGACGGCCTCCCCCTCGGAGTGCAGTTCGTCGGACCTCTCGGCTCGGAGCGTCTCCTGCTTCAGCTCGCGGCGCAGCTCGAGGAAGCGCAGCCGTGGATCCAACGGTTCCCGGCCCCGCACGGCGTCGTTTGAACAGCGCAACGCACGGATATCCGACTCCCGACACGACGTCAGGAGGAACCATGCCGAAGAATTCGTCGAGCGATTCGAAGCCGCAGCTCAAGGACCAGGACATGTACGAGGAGCTCCGCAAGGAAGGCAACTCGAAAGAAAAAGCGGCTCGCATTTCCAACGCCGCGGCGAACAAGGGTCGGTCGTCCGTCGGCGCGAAGGGCGGTCATTCGGGTTCGTACGAGGACTGGACCGTCGACGACCTGAAGTCGCGGGCCAAGGAACTCGGCCTGTCGGGCTACTCGGATCTGAAGAAGGACGATCTGATCGAGAAGCTGCGCGACCACTAGGACGCAGTCGGACCTTCCGAGTCCGATATCCGGGAACCGTCGCCGGAATCCATGTCGCCATGCGCGAGATGGCTACGCGGCAGGACCCACCACAGGCCGATCAGCAGTACCGCCACGACGATCGCAGCACTGACGGCTCCGACGATGCCCAGCACCAGGTCGAACGTCAGAGTCACGACCCCGACGAGCGCCACGGCGAGTGACAACAGCCCGAGAATGGCAAGTCGGTTTCCGACTCGGACCAGATATCCGATGGCCCGCTTGCGGAAAAGAAGACGGTGCATACCGACCGGGGCGATCAGCAGTATCGTCGCGACGATCGACGCAGCGACCGTGACCAGATACACGGCCCGGCCAGTCGACGACAGCTGATCGAAGCGGCCTTGGAACGGGACCGTGAGCAGAAATCCGGTCAACAGCTGAACACCGGTCTGCACGACTCGAAGCTCCTGAAGCAGTGCGTTCCAATTGCGATCGAGTTGCTGAGTCGGGGTCTCGTTCCGCGCCTTGCCATTCCATTCGCGCTGAGCCTCGCCCTCGCCGGTGTTCATTCGACAACACTACTGCCGGCCCGGTCCAGATCCCTCCCACCTCACCGAAGTCGTTCGGCGTCCCGTGCTCGCGATACGAGGTCGTCGCACAGGCGCGTCAATTCCTCGGCCGTGGCACCTTCACCTATCGCGATCGCCACGTCCTCGGCGGCGCACCGGACCTCGAAGGCTCGATCGATCAGGGCGGACGCCTCGTCCGCGGACAGGACGACCGCATCCTCCGCGATCGACGTGCCCTTGACTGCGCTTCGGTGTTCGTAGGCGCGTTGACGGCACGACTGCCTGCAGTACCGTCGCCGACGCCCCATTCCGGAATCCGCGACTTCGCGTCCACACCATTCGCACGCATGGGCTCGTCGGGACATCGGTGACACGCCCACGAGCCTACGGCGTGCTGCCGGGTAGAATGATGCGTACTTGTGCGCGGATCGATTCGTGTCGCACGCTGAACCGGGAACGTTCGGCGACGTCGGCGCGTTGAAGATCTGTGAGTGGCGTGCGGATCGTGTACAGCAGGCACGACGTCCGCCCCAGCACGCACTATCGAGGGAGAGGACTTCACAATGGCAGATCGTGTACTTCGGGGTAGCCGACTCGGCGCTGTCAGCTACGAGACCGATCGAGATCACGACCTCGCGCCTCGTCGCGTCGCCCGCTACCGCTGCGACAACGGCGAAGAGTTCGATGTGCCGTTCGCGGACGACGCCGAAATTCCGGGCACCTGGATGTGCCGCAACGGTCTGGAAGGCACCCTGATCGAGGGCGCTGCGCCCGAGACCAAGAAGGTCAAGCCTCCCCGTACTCACTGGGACATGTTGCTCGAGCGTCGCTCGGTCGAGGAACTCGAAGAGCTTCTCAAGGAGCGAATGGATCTCCTCAAGGTGAAGCGACGCGGAGCCTGATACTCGGGTAGAGCCGATGCGCACCACCCTTCGCGTTCGGACTCCGCGAATCCGAGCGTCCGAAATGCAACTGCGCCGAACGAATTCATTCGTTCGGCGCAGTTTTTTCGTCTCGAATGGGCCCGAAGTTTGTTTTTCGGGCGTCGTGCAACGATCCGACGACGAAAACGAAAATGTCGGTCATTGTTCCCCTCGTGGGGCGCGCCGAGATGTCAGAATCGAAGGCTGAGCCGATCGTCGTCGGGGTAACGGTCCAGAAAGTCAGCGCGATATGTTGTGAATACCGTTGAAATCGAGCAATCGCAGCGCTGTGCTGCAGAACGAGGGGGCAGCGAATCGTGAGCGACGAGTCCGACGGATTGTTGAGATCGCTTCGCGGTGAACTCGATGCGATCGACCGGCGGCTGCTGGAAGCGGTCAAGGAACGCATCGACGTGTGCGTTCGCGTCGCACATGTGAAGCGAGACTTCGATATTCCGATGATGCAGCCCGGCCGTGTCGGTGTCGTGCAGGACCGCGCTCGTGAATTCGCGCGGAACAACGATCTGTCCGAGGACTTCCTGGCGTCGGTGTATTCCCTGCTCATCGCAGAGGCTTGTCGCGTCGAGGACGTCATCATCGACGCGGACCCGGTCGCAGCCTCGCTGGAGTCGAACTCGGACGGCGCAGCATCGACGAACGGCGACGGACCCGCCTCGACTCCGCGGCAGCGTTAGGTGGCCGTCATGGCAGTGCGCACTTTGTTGATCGACAATTACGATTCGTTCACGTACAACCTGTACGGACTACTCGCCGAGGTCAACGGAACTTCGCCCACCGTCGTGAAGAACGACGTCGCTTGGGAGACATTGGATTTCGCCCGATACGACAACGTTGTCATCTCCCCCGGCCCCGGCCGACCCGCCACCGCCCACGACCTCGGCATCTCGTCGCGTGTGATTCTCGAGAGTGGTCTACCGGTGCTGGGTGTCTGTCTGGGGCACCAGGCCATCTGTCACGTGCTGGGTGGTCACGTCGATCTCGCGCCGCTCCCGATGCATGGTCGTGTCTCGACGATCACGCACGCCGGCACCGATCTGTTCGACGGGCTGCCGTCGTCGTTCTCGGTGGTCAGGTATCACTCGCTCGTCGCAATCGAGCTTCCCGACGACCTGGAGCCGTGTGCGTGGACGGCCGACGGCCTCGTCATGGCTGTTCGCCACCGCACGCTTCCGATGTGGGGAGTGCAGTTTCACCCCGAGTCGATCAGCACCGAATACGGACGGGAGCTTCTGGCGAACTTTCGCGATCTGAGTCTGCCCGCCGCGAAGTCGCAGACTGCGCCTACCCGGTCCGCGTACACCATCGAAACCCGTTGCGTCGAGGGCGATTTCGATACCGAACAGGTCTTTCGCGCATTGTTCGCCGACGGTCCGAACAAGTTCTGGCTCGACGGGAGCTCGGCGTTGGAGGCGGACTCACGGTTCTCCATCATGGGTGACTGTTCCGGTCCCCGTGCGGAATACGTGACCTACAGCGTCGCCGCGGCGCGCGTGAACGTGCAGCGCAGCGACGGCACCGTCGAGTCGGTGGATTCGACGTTCTTCGACTACCTGAATCGGCAGTTGACGGAACGCGCCGTCCCGCCGCTGCACGACCATCCGTTCGCCTTCGGTCTCGGGTACGTCGGCTATCTGGGGTACGAACTGAAGGCAGACGTGGGAGGTCAGCTGGTCCACACTGCCCCGACTCCGGACGCGTCGATGGTCTTCGCCGACCGCGCGCTCGTGTTCGATCACGACGCCGGGCGGTGCCATGTTCTGGCGCTGGTCGCCGATCACGAGGAGCCGGCGACACTCGACTGGTTCGCATCGATCACCGAGTCGCTGCGGCGTCTCGACGGAGTTCGAGGTCGTTCCGAGCCGGAGCCCGAACAGCCGTTGGTCGCTCCGACGGTGCAAGCGGATCTGCAGCTCCGCCACGATCGTGCGAAGTACATCGGACTGATCGAACAGTGTCTCGCCGACATCCGGTCGGGTGAGACCTACGAGGTGTGTCTGACCAACATGGCTACGTTCCCGGGACCGATCGACGCGCTCGGCACGTATTCGTGTCTGCGCGAGATCAATCCGACCCCGTACAGCGCGTTCCTCGGGTTCGACGACCTGTCCGTCTCGAGCGCGTCGCCCGAACGCTTCCTCCGCATCGACGCCGACCGCATCGTGGAGTCGAAGCCCATCAAGGGCACGCGCCCCCGGGGCGCAACGGAGGCGGAAGACGAGTTGCTGCGGGCGGATCTTCTCTCGAACGAGAAGGACAACGCCGAGAACCTCATGATCGTCGATCTGGTCCGTAACGATCTCGCTCGCGTGTGCGTGCCCGGTTCGGTGCACGTACCGAAGCTGTTCGATGTCGAAACCTATGCTCCTGTGCACCAATTGGTGTCGACTGTTCGGGGCCGTCTGCGTGAGGACGCGTCGGCCGTGGACTGCATCGGGGCTGCATTCCCGGGCGGCTCGATGACGGGAGCGCCGAAGATCCGCACGATGGCGATCATCGACAAGCTGGAAGACGGCCCTCGCGGGGTGTATTCCGGAGCGATCGGCTACTTCTCGTTGACCGGCACCGCCGACTTCTCGATCGTGATCAGAACCATCGTCTCCACCGAGCACGAGGTGACCTTCGGTGTCGGCGGCGCAATCGTGGCGTTGTCGGATCCCGAGGAGGAATTCACCGAGACCATGGTGAAGGCCGTCTCGATGCGCCGCGCGTTGGACAACACGAACAACTGACCTACCCATCGAAAAAGATCGGGCCGCAACGGCGACACCGTTGCGGCCCGACCTTTCGTCGTGCCGTCTACGGAGTGTTGAAGTACTCGAACGCCGCAGGCCCGATGTTGGGGTTCGCGTTGTTCGTCCCGATGATCGTGCCCGCCACGACACCGATCGCTGTACCGATGATGCAACCCGCGATGAAATTGGGGAAGATCGACACACACCCGATCGCAAGTCCGAGTGCCGCACCTACGGCTGCTCCTGCCGCTCCCCCGTTGGCCAGTCCGATTCCGGTCTGGCTGAGCAGGTTGTCCAGCGCCTGCTGTTTCGTCACCGGTCCGGCCACGTCGGTGACCAACGCGGCCGGCTGCGGTGTGAGCAGAAGCTGCCGCTCCCCTGTGATCGACGGTGCGATCGAATACTGCGTTCCGTTCACCGTGTACGTCAGCGGCAGGCTCGCGAGCACCGCCCCCGAATCACCGACGACCTGAACCGCCGACGCCGACGCGTCGAGACGGAAGGCGCCGCCGTCGAGGACGGTCCTCACCGATCCTTCGGGGGTGGCCGACGTTTCGAAGCCGACCGCCTCTGCTGCGGGTGCAGCATTCGCGGGTCCGCTGCCGAGAGCCACGGTGACCGCGGTCGTGGCCACGACCGCCACGATGGTTGCTGACACGGACTTGATTCGTTTCACAGGCATCCCCAGACCGTAGTTCGGCGAAATGGATCGTGCGTAGGTCACGATGGTATTCGCTACCGCGCGTTCTGTGACCGAATGAAGCGAAATTCGTCGGAACCAGAAATCATCTGTCGAGATACTCTTCGAGTTCCTTTCCGATTTCCGCGAGAACCTCCGGCTCGATCATTTGATTGTGCGCGCAATCGATCGATCGAATACGTATTTCTCCGGACACGAACGAATTCCACTGCGACGGTTCTCGTCGAACTCCGTCACCGGATCCCCGTGCGGCCGCGAAGAACAGAACATCACCGTCGAACGCATCCGGAACGAATGCATTCATCAATGCCGTCGAATTCGAGAATCCCGCGTTGATCCGTTCGAGGTGACCGGGCGTCAGGCCGGTGTCCTGTCCGAAGGCGTCGTTCAGCAACGTCACGGCACCGTCGTAGGTCAGGGCAGGTTCGGACTCGTCACGCGAGACGTCCACGCCGAGGCCCTCGAGAAGTTCCTCGACGGTCAGTTCACCCGCGGTCGTCTCGGCAGGATCGAGAACGTAGCTGTCCATGATCGTCAGCGACTCGATCTCCGCACCCGTCGCACGCAACTCGACGGCGACGGCATGCGCGATGGCGCCGCCGAGCGACCACCCGAGCACGTTGTACGGCCCGTCCGGCTGAACCGCGCGGATTTCCTCGACGTACCGGTGTGCGAGTTCCTGGATGGACTCGAACCGCCCACCTTCGGAGATACTCGGCAGCTGCAGACCGTAGACGGGACGGTCGTCGTCGAGGTGCCGCACGATTCCCGAGTAACCCCACGACAGGCCGATTCCCGGGTGGACGCAGAACAACGGCGTTCCGTTGCCCTCGGCGCGCAACGGAATCACGACCGAGAACGCGGCGTCGAGCTGGGATGTCGACGTGCCTTCCCCTGCGTCGATCCGCGCGGCGAGACCGCCTGCCGTCGGATCGAGGAACAGCGCCTGCAGCGGAACCCGGACGCCGACGGCCGCTTCGAGTGCGGGCACGATCCTCGTCGCGACGAGGGACGTACCACCGAGATCGAAGAAGTTGTCGTCGACTCCGACCGTGGTGACTCCGAGGATGTCGGCGAACACCGCGACGACCGCGGTCTCCGTCGGGGTCGACGGCGCACGGTACGGCGTCGATGTCGACCCCAGCTCCGGTACCGGAAGAGCACGGCGATCGAGCTTGCCGACGGGGGTCAACGGAATTTCGTCGAGTTCGACGATCGCCGTCGGCACCATGTGCCGCGGAAGGGATGCGGCGAGGAAGTCGGTCAGCTGCGTCGTAGAGACGCTGTGTTCGTCGTTCACCCGGATGTAGGAGACGAGAACCGTGTCACCCGACGGCGCGGTGTGACCGATCGTCGCCGCGAAGCCGACCGCGTCGTGCTCGGTGAGCGCGGCGTCGATCTCGCCGAGTTCGATGCGGAAGCCGCGCACCTTGACCTGGAAGTCGCTGCGTCCGACGAACTCGATCGTGTGACCGCTCGTCCAGCGAACGACGTCGCCCGTGCGGTACATGCGCTCGCCGGGCTCGCCGAACGGATCCGCGACGAACCGTTCCGAGGTCAACGCGAACCGGTGCAGGTAACCGCGGGCCGTCGCGGGTCCGGCGATGTACAGCTCGCCGGCGACCCCCGCAGGCACGGGCCTCAGTCGCTCGTCCAACACGAGGTAGCGGAACCCGATCGCCGGGCTACCGACGTCGATCGAAGCACCGGCCGCGAGCGGGCCGCCGACGCTGGCCTGGATGGTCGTCTCCGTCGGGCCGTACCCGTTGAACAGTTCGCGTCCGGGCGCCCAGCGGGCGACGAGTTCGGACGTCACCGCCTCGCCGCCGAGCGCGAGCACCTCCACGTCGGGAAGCCGATCGGCGTCGATGGACGCGAGCGCCGCGGGTGTCAGGAACGTGTGCGTCACCCGGTGCGCTTCGAGGTAATCGGCCAAGTCGCTGCCGCCGTAGAGGCCGGGCGGGACGATGACCAGAATCGCACCGACGCCGATGGCCATCGTCATCTCGTACACGGACGCGTCGAAACTCGGTGACGCGTTGTGCGAGATGCGCGATTGCCGCGTCGGGTGGAACCGCAGTGTCACCTCGTGCTCGAGGTTCGACATTCCGCGGTGTCGGACGGCCACACCCTTCGGACGGCCCGTGGACCCCGACGTGTAGATCAAGTACGCCGGATGGTCGAGCTGCAGAGCCGACGTTCGGTCCGCATCGGTCACCGGATCCGTCGGGTACTGCTCGGCATCGGCCACGAACTCCGGGTCGTCCACGACGAGCCAGGTGACGCTGTCCGGCAACTGATCTCGGAACGCAGACAACGTGAGGCCGATCGGAGACCGGGAGTCGTCCAGCATGTGAGCGATGCGCTCGGATGGGTAGTTCGGATCGACGGGGAGGAACGCGGCGCCCGATTTGGTGACGCCCCATGTCGAGACGACCGATTCGATCGACCGCGGCATCGCGAGCGCCACGTACGTCTCCGGTCCCGCGCCGTAATCGATGAGCATGCGCGCGATCTGGGTCGAGACGGAGTCCAGTTCGGCGTACGTCAGCGTTCGGTCGAGGTACTCGAGGGCGATGCCGTCGTGATTTTCCCGGACGGCATGCGCGAGAATTTCGGGCCACGTCGAGGGTTCTCCCCCGTCGTCGCCGCGCGCAGGCGCGAACAGCGGCCGTTCGGTCTCGGTGAGGATGTCGATGTCGCCGAGTGGAGCATCGGGTGCGCCGATCGCCGCATCGAGGATGCGTACGAAGCGTTCGGCGAACGAGTGCACGGTCGACGGTTCGAACAGCGCGGTCGCATAGTCGATCGCACCGTCGATACCGGCGGGTGCGCCCTGTTCGTCGAACGTTTCGGACAGCAGCAGTTGCAGATCCTGCTTGGCCACCGGCACGTCGATGTCGACGCCTTCCACGACCAGGCCCGGCAGGTCGAGTCGCGCCCGTTCGTTGTTCTGGAACGACAACGCGACCTGCGACAACGGCGCATACGCGGTGGAACGCGACGGGTTGAGCACCTCGACCACCCGCTCGAACGGGATGTCACCGCGCGCGAACGCTTCGAGGTCGTCGTGTACGAGGCGTCGCAGAAGCGCATCGAACGACTCGGCGCCCACGACGACGGTCCGCAGCACGAGGGTGTTGACGAACATGCCGACGATTTCGTCGAGTGCCGCCTCGCCGCGGCCGGCGATCGGAGTCGAGATGGCGATGTCGTCGGTGCCGCTGAGCCTGGACAGAGTCACCGCGAACGCACCGTGCACGATCATGAACATCGTCGCCGGGTGAGTCCGGGCGAACTCGGTCAGCCTGACGTGCAGTTCGGCGTCGATCGTGAATCGGACGCGGCCACCGACGAATGTCTGCGTGGTCGGACGGGGCTTGTCCGTCGGCAACGGAAGCAGCTCGGGCAGACCGCGCAGCGTCGTGCGCCAGTACTCGAGCTGACGTGAGGCGATGCTCGTCGGATCGTCCTCGTCGCCGAGCAGCTCGCGCTGCCACAGCGTGTAGTCGGCGTACTGCACCTCGAGCGGTTCCCACGCGGGAGCCGTCGACTGCGTTCGTGCCAGGTACGCGGTCATGACGTCGCGAGCCAGCGGCGCCATCGACGCGCCGTCGGCCGAGATGTGGTGCACGACGACGGTGAGGACGTGGACGGGCTCGTCGGGCGACGGGACCTCGAACACCGCGAGGCGGATCGGAATCTCGGTCGCCACGTCGAAACCGACGCCGACGAAGCGTCCGACGGCCTCGTGAATGTCGTTCTCCTCCACCGGCGTCACGACGACCGTCGGAAGGACGTCCTCGGTGCGGTGTACGAGCTGCTGCGGTCCATCGGCTCCGGCGGGGAACGTCGTGCGCAGCGACTCGTGCCGATCCAGCAGGTCCGACACCGCCGCCGTCAACGCGGCCGGATCGAGCTCGCCGGTCAGCCGGACGACGAGAGGCACGTTGTACGCCGGTGACGACGGGTCGAAGCGGTTGATGAACCACATCCGCTGCTGCGCGAGCGACAGCGGAATCTCCGCAGGTCGCGCTTTCGCGCCGAGTACCGGACGGCCGTCCACAGCCGAAGATCCGCGGACGAGTGCGGCGAGCGCCGCCACCGTCGGGGCTTCGAAGATGGCTCGAACACCGAGGCTGCTCGACGTCGTCGCATTGACACGCGCGATCACGCGCGTTGCGGACAGCGAGTCGCCACCGCGGTCGAAGAATCCGTCCAGTGCTCCGACGCGGTCGACTCCGAGGATGTCGGCGAACACCGCGGCGACCGCTTCTTCCTCCGCGTCGCGCGGCGCGACGTAGTCGGCGGTCTCGGCACCGAACTCGGGTGTCGGCAGTGCTCGGCGATCGAGCTTGCCGACGGGCGTCAGCGGAATCTCCTCCAGCGGAACGATGATCGACGGCACCATGTGTCCGGGCAGGCTGGCGGCCGCGTGTTCGGTCAGTACCGACACGTCGAGTTCCGCCGTCCGGTCCACCGGACGAACGTACGACACGAGAACCGTAGTGCCGGAGGGTGATTCGGCGCCCACCGTCGCGACGAAGTCGACGCTCGGGTGCGAGGACAACACTGCGTCGATCTCGCCGAGCTCGATACGGAAGCCGCGCACCTTGACTTGGAAGTCGCGCCGTCCCACGTATTCGACTGTGCGTTCCGGCGTCCACCGAACGACGTCACCGGTGCGGTACATCCGCGTTCCCGGCTTGCCGAACGGATTGGCGACGAACCGCTCCGCGGTGAGGCCGGGACGATCGTGGTAGCCGCGTGCCAGGCCTGCGCCCGCGAGGTAGAGCTCTCCCTGCACGCCGACGGGAACCGGCTGCATCCGGCCGTCGAGGACGACCGCTTCCACGCCGCGGATCGGGCCGCCGATGGTGAGCAGCGAATCGCCGTCGAGCGGATCGCTGATGTTCGACATGATGGTGGTCTCGGTCGGGCCGTATCCGTTGAACAGGGCACGGCCGGGCGCCCACGTCGTCACGAGCTCGGCAGGTACTGCTTCGCCGCCGACGACGACGTTTTCGAACGTGTCGAGCCCGATCGGATTCACCGAGGCCAACACAGCGGGCGTGATGAACGCGTGCGTGACGCCTTCCGCCTCGATGATGGCCCGTAGTTCGTCGCCGCCGTAGACGGTGGGCGGGACGATCACCATGGTCGAGCCTGCACCGAACGCCAGCAGATATTCGAGTACGGACGCGTCGAAGCTCGGCGAGGACACGTGCAACGTCCGAGCGTCCGGCGTCAGCGAGTACCGATCGATCTGTTCGTTCGCGAAATTCTCCAGGCCGCTGTGGGTGACGACGACGCCCTTGGGCAGACCCGTCGAACCCGATGTGTAGATCGCGTAGGCCGCGCTGGACATGTCGACGCCTGCGACGCGTTCGGTCTCGGTGAGCGGCTCGGACGACAACGACGCCAGTTCGGACTCGGTGTCGACGTCGTCGACGACGATCCAGGGCTCACCGCCGACGAGTCCGGCCGGAAGATCGTCGCGACTCGCAGTCGTGGTGATGCCGAATCGGGCGGCCGAATCGGACAGCATGTGGTCGATGCGATCGCGTGGATAGCCCGGGTCCACCGGAACGAATGCCGCTCCGGTCTTGGCGACGGCCCACACCGCGACGACCGACTCCACCGACCGAGGAAGGCCGAGCGCAACGAACGTCTCGGCTGCCACTCCGCGGCGCAGCAGCAGGCGTGCCAGCTGCGACGACCGGCGATCGAGTTCGCGGTAGTCGACGGACCTGCCGTCGTAGCGCAGCGCGATCCGATCGGGATCCATCGACGCCGCACGCTCGAAGACCTGCGCGAGCAACCGCGTCGACCCGCCTTCGAGTCCCGAGACGGGTGCCAGCGCGTCGTGCTCCGCGTCGTCGAGCAGCCTGATGCCTGCGACCGGCCTGCGGTCGTCGGACAGCATCGCGTGGAGCACGCGTTCGACGCGGCCGACGATGCGCTCGACCTCGTTCTCGGCGAACAGGTCCGGGAGATACTTCGCCTTCAGATGCAGTCGATCGTCCACCGACGCGACGAGCGTCAGTGGATAGTGCGCGGCGTCCTTGCCCACCACGTCGGCGACACGCATGCCTGCGATGTCGGTGTCCTCCGACAGTCCCGCGCGATCGACAGGATACGACTCGAACACGGTGAGGGTGTCGAACGCGACGCCGGCGCCGGCGGCACGCTGAATCTCGGTGAGACCCATGTAGTGGTGATCGAGCAGTGACGCCTGCTCCACCTGGATCCGGTCGACGAGATCGCCGATCGGCTCTGCCGGGTCGAGTGTGACGCGGACCGGCAGCGTGTTGATGAACAGGCCGATCATGGACTCGATGCCCGGAATCTCCGGCGGTCTACCCGAGACGGTGGCGCCGAAGACGACGTCGTGACGACCGGTCAACGTGGCCAACACGATTCCCCACGCGCTCTGCACGAACGTGTTGAGCGTCGCACCGCGCTGAGCCGCACGGTCGCGAAGTGCCGCCGTCGTCTCCAGAGGCAGCGATCGCGTCGTCTCGAGCGACACCGTCGACAACTGACGGCCGCGGTCCGCGGCGGCCAGCAGCGTCGGCTCCTCGACACCCGCGAGCGCCCGAACCCATTGTGCCGTCGACACTTCCGGGTCCTGCTTCTTCATCCACGACAGATAGTCACGGTATGCAGGCACCCGCGGCAGCATCGAGTCGTCGCCCGCCGTCGCGTACAGCGTCAGCAGTTCCTTGATGAGAAGTGGGGTGGACCAGCCGTCCAGCAGTATGTGGTGATTGGTCAGCAGCAGTCGCCACTCGCCGTCGGCCTTCGTGATCAGGGTGAACCGGAGCAACGGCGCACGATCGAGCACGAACCGCGTGCCCCTGTCCTCGGCCAGGACGGATTCCAGCGCGCTGTCGGCGTCGTCGGTGCCGCGGAGGTCGACCTGCTTCCACGGCACCCGGACCCCGGTCTGTACGACCTGCACGGAGTGGCCTGCGGCGTCGTGCACGAACGCGGTACGCAGGTTCGCGTGGCGATCCAGCAGCGTCTGAGCTGCCGCCTTCATGCGCGTCGCGTCGACCGTTCCGCGAAGCTCGAGGCCGAGCTGCACCATGTACGCGTCGACGCCGTCGTCGGCACCCGCTGCGACTCCGTGTCCCACCTCGCCCGCGAGGCGCGCGTGGAACAGCAGACCCGACTGCAGAGGCGACATCGACCAGACGTCGTCGAGCGCCGGGAAGCGCTGTTCGAGGTCCACGATCGTCGCCTGGTCGAGATCGACGAGCTCGAGGTCGGACGGGGTGTATCCACCCGCATCGGTACCTGCCGCATGCACCGTCAGCGCCGTCAGCGCTTCGATCCACAGTTCGACGAGCCGCTCCACCTCGGACGTGGACAACACGCCCGTCGGGAACGCGAACGTCGCGTCGAGCACCGGCCCGGCAGGCGTCGAATTGGTGACTGCATTGATGTCGAGCAGCGCGGGGACCGGCATCGTCGGATTCTGTGCATCCCCGAGGGTCGCGTCGGACACCGGAATCCAGCCGACGTCGTCCATGCCCTCGGTCGACGCGGTCGCGAACCGGCCGAGGTAGTTGAAGCTGACCTGCGGACGATCGAATCCGCTCAGTGCCTGCCCACCCTGATCGGTCAGGTAGCGCAGCAGGCCGAAGCCGATGCCATGGTCCGGGATGCCGACCAGCTGTTCCTTGATCGTCTTGATCGCGTCGCCGGCGGAACTACCCGCGACGAACGCGTCGGCGACGTCGATGCCGGCGAGGTCGAGCCGAACCGGGAAGATGGTCGTGAACCACCCGATCGTGCGGCCGAGGTCGGCGCCGGGAACGACGCCTTCCTCACGCCCGTGGCCCTCGAGGCTCACGAGCGCGTTGTCGACGTCCGCGCCGCGTTCGCGGCGCCACGCGGTCAACGCCAATGCCAGACCGGTCAGCAGCCCGTCGCTCACGCTGCCGTGGAACGCTTCGGGCAGCGTCGTCAGCAGATGTTCGGTGACCTCGACGGGCAGCGACGCCTTCACTCGATCGACGGTGGCGTCGACGTCGATCGCCGGGTCGAGCGCCCGCGTGCCGATGAGCGGGTCGTCACCGGTCAGAATCCGAGTCCACAGCGGGAGCTCGGATGCACGACGTTCCGCGACCTCGGCGAGACCGGTGGCCCAGCGCCGCATCGATGTCCCCGTCTCGGCCAGATCGGGATTCTCTCCTGCCACGATCCGTGCCCACGCCGTCGCGAGGTCGGGCACCAGGATCCGCCAGGAGACGCCGTCGATCACCAGGTGGTGAGCGACGATCAGCAGACGGCCCGCGCCCGCTTCCGTGGCGAACCAGACCATCTGGATCATTCGTCCGTCGGCGGGGTCGAGGCGATCGGCGGCGGCGTCGAGTTCGCGCGCGGCGACGGCGGAGAACTCGTCGCCGACGACGGTGTCCACGACGACGCGGTGGATCACCGATGCTGCGGCGATCGTTCCCTCCGGAGCGACAGTCTCGGTCCAGTCTCCGATTTCGTTGTGGTACAACCGCGCTCGGAGCATGTCGTGGCGGTCGAGCACCGCTTGCACGGTGCGATCCAACACGTCGGAGTCGATCGACGGCGGCAGCTGCAGCAAGGCCGTCTGCGTGTAGCGACCGAAGTGCTCGCTCCGCCCCAGCATCCACTGCACGATCGGAGTGAGCGGCAGGTCGCCGACTCCCCCGCCCGGAAGTTCTTCGAGCACGACGACGTCGGTGGCGCTGCCGAACTTGGCGACCTCGGCGAGCGACGCGACGGTCTTGCGCTCGAAGATGTCCCGCGGCGCGATGACCAGACCGGCCGCCTTCGCACGTGACACCAACTGGATCGACATGATGCTGTCGCCGCCGAGCGCGAAGAACGAGTCGTCGACGCCGACCGCGTCGAGACCGAGCACCTCGGCGAACAGCGATGCGAGCCGCTCCTCGACCGGGGTAGCGGGTGCTCGGCTCTGCGTGACGCGCGACGCGAAGTCCGGGGCAGGCAGTGCGCGACGGTCGAGCTTGCCGTTGGCGGTGAGCGGCAGCTCGTCGATCACGAGGAGCGCCGCGGGAACCATGTAGGACGTGAGCGTCGCGCCGACGAACTCGAGCACGGCCGACGGTTCGACGGTGCGGCCCGATTCGGGCACGACGTAGCCGACGAGTCGATCTCCTGCCCCGTCGTCACGGACCGTCACGACCGCCTGGGCCACCCCGTCGAAGTTCGACAGCGCCGACTCGATCTCACCGAGTTCGATGCGGAATCCGTGCAACTGGATCTGTGTGTCGCTGCGGCCGAGGTATTCGAGGCTCCCGTCACGGTTCCAGCGCGCGGTGTCGCCGGTGCGGTACATGCGCGTACCGGTGGCGGACTCCGGATCGGCGACGAAACGGGTCGACGTCAGCGCCGTGCGGCCGAGGTAACCGCGGGAGAGCTGTGCACCCGAAACGTACATCTCACCCGTGACACCCGGCGGAACGAGCCGCAGGCGGTGGTCGCGAACCGACACGGTCAGCCCCGGTAGAGCCTGCCCGATGACGCTTGCGGACGCCGACGCGGCGAAGTCCGCGGTCAACGGCAGGTAGCTGACGTGCACCGTCGTCTCGGTGATGCCGTACATGTTGACGAGGGTCGGAGCATTCTCGTCGTGACGTGCATACCACCGACCGAGCTGGGCCAGGTCGAGGGCCTCACCGCCGAAGACGATGTAGCGCAACGCAAGTCGGCCTGCCTCGGCGGGTGCGACTCGGTCGGCCTCGGCGAATTGGTAGAACGCCGTCGGTGTCTGGTTGAGCACCGTGACCTGTTCGGAGACCAGCAGTTCGCGGAACTTCTCCGGCGAGCGAGCCGTGTAGTAGTCGACGATGACGAGCTTGCCGCCGTACAGCAGCGGTCCCCACAGCTCCCACACCGAGAAGTCGAACGCGTACGAGTGGAACATCGTCCACACGTCGGTGTCGTCGAAGCCGAACTTGTCGATCGTGTTCTCGAACAGCGTCGCGACCGTCGTGTGCGTGACCTGAACACCCTTGGGGCGTCCGGTGCTTCCGGACGTGTAGATGACGTAGGCGATCGAGTCCGCGGACGCTTTGCCGAGGCGGTCCTCGTCGCCGAGCACGTCGGACGACAGCCGCTCCAGTGCGGACGCGGTCTCCGGGTCGTCGACGAGCACCGAGGTGGTGCCGTCGGTCGGCACCGATCCGATGTCCGCCGTCGTGGAGACGACGCACACCGGGCTGGCGTCGTCGAGCATGAACGCCAGCCGGTCCGCCGGATAGGTGACGTCGACCGGGAGGTAGCCGCCGCCCGCCTTCAGTACTGCGAGCAGCACCACGACGAGGTCGGCGGTGCGCGGCATCGCCACCGCGACGAGTGTCTCGGGTCCGACGCCGACGGAGACCAGATGTCGCGCAAGCCGATTCGCGCGTGCGTCCAGGTCTGCGTACGTGTAGGCCGACGTGCCGTCGACGACGGCGACGGTGTCGGCGAAACGGGCTGCAGCCGTTTCGAATCGGCTGGTGAGCGTGTCCTCGGACGGCGTGCGACCCGCATGGTTCCACGTGGACTGCATCGCCGTGACTTCGGCGGGGATGACGATGTCGACGTCACCGACGATGCAGTTCGGGTCGGCGGTGACGGCCTCGACGATGGCGGAGAACCGGTCCGCGAACATGCGTACCGTCGACTCGTCGAACAAATCGGTGGCGTACGTGATCGCCGCCGACATGCCTGCGGGAGCACCGGATTCGTCGACGTTCTCCGACATCGTCAGCTGCAGATCGAACTTCGCGACGGCAGCGTCGAAGTCGAGCGCGGTGACGACGAGTTCGGGCAGTTCGAGGTGCGGCCGTTCGTTGTTCTGGAACTCGATCAGCACCTGGAACAGCGGCGAGCGATCCGTCGTGCGCAGAGGCGCGAGCTCGTCGACCAGTCGCTCGAACGGTACGTCGGTGTTGTCGAACGCGGCGAGATCGGCGGCACGCGTGCGAGCGAGCAGGTCGGTGAAGCTCACGTGCGGTGAGACCTCCGTGCGCAGCACGAGGGTGCCGACGAACATGCCGACGAGCTTGTCGAGGCCTGCTTCGCCGCGACCGGCGATCGGCGTACCGACGGCGATGTCCTCGGTGCCGCTCAATCTGGCCATCAACAGTGCCCACGCGGCGTGTACCGCCATGAACACCGTCGAATGCGCCTCTCGCGCAATGTCGATCAACGCGCGGTGCACCGACGGCGCGAATTCGAACTTCACCGTGGCGCCGCGCATCGACTGCTGCGCGGGCCGCGGTCGATCCGTGGGCAACGGCAGCAGATCCGGAAGATCGGCCAGCTCACGCGACCAGAACGCCAACTGCGACGACATCACCGACGCCGGATCGTCCTCGTCACCGAGCAACGCACGCTGCCACAACGTGTAATCGGCATACTGCACCGGCAACGGCTCCCAATACGGC